>DXVA01000001.1:0-33417 GCA_019408975.1 Lentisphaeria bacterium
GATACCCCACTGTTTACGGCACGGCAATTGATTTTTCGGATAAGAAATCTGTGGCGCTGCGGCTTGACGGCAGTGTTGAATTCGGGCATTTTCCTTCCGATACCTGTTTCGTCATTTCCTGCGACGAATATCCGCAGGACAATCAGATCGTAATCCTGAAAATGCGTTCCGGCGGGATTCTGGTCCGTCTCTTTTTCAAACAGGAAGAAAATATTCTTCTGAAACCTTTGCACGGGGAAGACGCGGTCTTGCAGTGGCGGCTTTCTGAAAATGCACAGAAGATTCTCTGGATTTTCCCCGTTTCTTCCATTCTTTTCAGGGGCTTGAATCCGGCGGGCTTATGAAAATGAAAAACGGCCCGCATGGAATTCACGCGGACCGTTTTCCCGTTTCAGCTGAAAACAGCTTAGATTTTGAGCCATTTTTCGTCAATGCCGGAAACTTTCCAGTAGGCTTCCGCCATATAGATCGCATCCAGGAGAGCACAGCGCGTCATGGCTTCGATGACAGGGTAGATTCTCGGAAGGAGCGTCGGGTCGCGGCGCGTGATCGGAGAAAGAATGACGTCTTTCATCTCTTTGACATTGACCGTGTGCTGGGGAACGGAAACGGTCGGGGTCGGCTTGACGGCACAGCGGAAACGGATGTCTTCCCATGTGGTGATGCCGCCGAGGATGCCGCCCGCATGATTGGTTTTGAAACGGACCTTGCCGGTTTCCGGATCGACGTAAGCCGCATCGTTGCTCTGGCTGCCGAGCATGTCGGCGACTTCAAAACCTGCGCCGAATTCGATTCCCTTGATCGCGCCGATGGAGCAGACCGCATGTGCGAGAAGCGCGCTCATCTTGTCGAACACCGGCTCTCCGAGGCCTGCGGGAACTCCGTGTGCGATACATTCAATGATGCCGCCCGCCGTATCACCGGCACCTTTGATCTTCATGACGTCCTCTTTCATTTTTTCCGCGAGAGCGAGATCGGGGCAGTTGATTTCATTCTTTCTGTAATTTGCTTTGACTTCCTCATAGGAGAGATCGCGATCGACTTTCAGCCCGTGGGAGGCGATGGTGTAGGCGACAACGTCGATTCCCATCTTTTCGAGAATTGCCTTGGCAACGGCGCCGCCTGCAACACGGCTGGCGGTTTCGCGGCCGCTTGCGCGTCCCGCACCGACCCAGTCGGCATGTTCTCCGTATTTTTTGAAGAATCCGTATTCCGCGTGTCCGGGACGGATTTCATCTTTGTACCCGCGGTACTGGTCGATATGCTCATCCTGAATGTCGTTGTTGGGAATGATCATGCCGACGGGAGCGCCGGTGGTAAGATCATTTTCCATGACGCCGGAGAAAATGTAGACGCGATCTTTCTCTTTTCTGGGAGAATCAAGCGGGGTCTGACCGGGTTTGCGTTTGTCCAGTTCCGCCTGAATGAGTTCCGATGTGATCTTGATTCCCGCGGGAACGCCGTCAACGATGGTGATGAGCCCGCCGTAGAGTTCCTGAGGAATATTGGGGTTTTTCCTGAATCCGCCGGAGTAGGACTCTCCGCTGCAGGTGATTCTGAAGAGTCTGCCGAAAGTGTTGCCGAACATAAGAGGTTCCTTTCTCATTTAAAACGTTGATGGCGTAATATAGCATGATTTGCATCCATGACAAGATGGGAAGCCCGACAAAAACAGTAAGTTTTTATAGTTAAGAGGGCAGTTGTTTTCTTCAATTGTCTGCCCTGTCGGTTCATCTGCTTTAATACTTCGGGATTCAGGGAAATGACATTACGCTCTTTTCTGTATTTTTCACGGAAGCGGAGTTGCAAATATGGAAAATATTAGTATATTATATAATTTCGCACGCTGTGCCGGAAGTTTGCAATGGAATTGAAAAACGTTGAAAAGAAGGGCAGAACGAGCGTTTTTATGTATTATTTACAAAAAAAAAGCACTTTTTTTACGGTTCATCACTGGATTTTCCGGTATGTCCGTATTATATTATGTGCTCTGTTTGCACAGTTGTATCTGACAGCAGCCGAGGCTGACCCTAAGAAACAATCGGATACAATGGTGCGGAAGGCTGACCGGAAAACGGTGGATGAGCTGAGAAAAGAGCTTGCCGCCGTTAAAAGCGAAGCTGAAAAAAAGCTTGCGGATCTGCAGATGGAATTGAAGCTTGCAAGGCAGGAAAATTCCGTGATACGCAAGGAGCTGCTTGAAACTCTTGATAAATTTTCGATGCAGGCTGAAAAGCTGAAGCGCTATGAAATGAGCGCGGCGGCTGTTGTCGAATCCATGAATCCGACTTATATCGGGAGCAGGGAGGAGGAGTCAGCCGAGTCACTGAGAACTGTTATGCAAAGCTCAGCTGCGTTAGCGTCGGCAACCGCGTCACTGTGTGATGAAGTTCTGGAATTGCTCAAGAATTCATCGCTTGACCCTGTTTTGTCCGCTAAGCTGAGATTACGAATCGACAGTCTCAAGAAAGAAGTCCGGAATATCGCCATCCTCAATGTCTCACCTATGCCACCTGACGGTTTTGCTTCCTGCAGGGTTTTGAATTTGGACGAGAAACTGAACGCGGTTGTTCTATCAGCGGGTTACAGGAACGGAGTCAGGGCGGGAATGCTGTTGCGGTCTTCGGACGGAAAAATCGTCATGCAGGTGGTTGCACTGAAGAACTTTACGAGTGCGGCTCTGGTGACGAAGGGCAGTATCAGATCTGTCGGCATCGGAATGGAGGCATTTGCGACAAGCAATGTTGGCAAGTAAACAAAATCGACATGAAACATAAAACAACATAACAAGCGAGAAAAGCATTATGGAAGTTCGGGCGATTACAAGATATGTCCGGATATCGCCGTCCAAAGCGGCCGAAATTTCCCGTCTGATCCAGGGGAAAACGGTCACGGAGGCGCTGGCGATTGTGGAGATTAGTCCGAGAAAGGCCGCAAGGCTGTTTGCCAAGACACTGAAAAGTGCGATTGCAAACGCGGAAAACAGTGACAAGAATCCGATGAAAAAGGAAACGCTGAAAGTCAAGAAGGCTGCGGCGGATCCGGGGCCGATGTTGAGGAGATATCGTCCGAAAGCTCGCGGTATGGCGGGAAGAATCAGAAAACGCATGAGCCACTTTACAGTAGTGCTCACAGACGAATAATAGAAAGGGGCAAGTTGTGGGTCAGAAGGTAAATCCTATCGGGCTAAGGTTAGCCCTGAACAAGAACTGGAGTTCACGCTGGTTCGCCGCCAAGGCGAATTACGGTGATTGGCTCCACGAAGATTTGAAGATTCGTAAATTCATTAAAAAGAACTTCAATCATGCCGGCATCTCCAAGATCATGATCGAGCGTTACAGCAACAATGTGCGCGTTACGATCCTTGCTGCACGTCCGGGTCTCTTGATCGGACGCAAAGGTGCGGAGCTCGAAACCTTGAGAGAATCCGTAGCGAAACTGCTGAAAGGTCGCGAAGTGATCCTTGATGTAGTGGAAGTGAAACAGCCGGAAACGAATGCACAGCTGGTTGCCGAGAATATCGCCTCCCAGCTTGAGAGACGAATCGGTTTCCGCCGCGCGATGAAGAAAGCCATCCAGACAGCGATGGAACTCGGTGCGGAAGGCATCAAGATTCAGTGTTCCGGACGTCTCGGCGCCGCCGAGCTCGCGCGCACGGAGCAGTATAAAGAGGGCAGAACCCCTCTGCACACGCTGAAAGCCAATATCGACTACGGATTCACGGAAGCGAATACGACCGCCGGAAAAATTGGTGTAAAAGTTTGGATTTGTCATAAAGAAGCCATGGAGGATATGCAAAATGCCGTTAATGCCAAAAAGAGTAAAGCACAGAAAGGTGCAGCGCGGTAACAATGCCGGGCTGTCACAGAGGTGCAATCAGTTAGACTTCGGCGATTTCGGACTGCAGACCATGGAACGGTCTCAGCTGACCGCCAACCAGATTGAAGCTGCGCGTGTTGCGATTACCCGCCACATGAAGCGCCGCGGCAAAGTCTGGATCAGAGTGTTCCCTTACAAGCCCTACACCAAGAAACCCCTGGAAGTCCGTATGGGTAAAGGAAAAGGCGCCGTTGAATACTGGGTGGCTCCGATCAAGCCGGGCAGAATGCTCTTCGAGATCAGCGGCTGTTCCGAAGCGGTTGCCAAGGAAGCGATGAGCCTTGCAGCTGCCAAACTGCCGATCAAGTGCAAATTCATTATCCGTCACGGCATCGTGGCGTAATGAAGTAAGGGTGATGCTCATGAAAATGAAATTGTTCAAAGATATGACGGATGCGGAACTCGACAGCAAGATTGCTGAGCTGAGAAAAGAGAAATTCAATACTCGCGCTCAGGCAAAATCCGGACAGAACGAGAATCCCGCAAAGATGAAAGGGCTCCGCAAGGATCTTGCAAGAGCTCTTACGGAAAAGAAAATCAGAAGCGCCGCTCCGGCGAACGCCTGATTCAACCTCAACTAATAGAAATATTAAGAAAACGGATACTGAGCCATGAACGAGATCAGCAGCACTACAAAAAGCGTGCGCGGAAATCGCAAGAGCAGAGTTGGACAGGTGGTAAGCGATGTTCAAAGCAAGACCATTGTCGTTGAAGTAGAGAGTCGCTCTCCGCACAAAAGATATAAAAAAGTTGTAAAATCACGCAAACGTTATGCCGCGCATGACGAAACAAATCAGGCTAAGGTCGGCGACATGGTCAGAATCGGAGAAACCAGGCCCCTCAGCAAGAACAAACGTTGGCGCTTGATTGAAATTATCAGCCACGCCGAATAAGGCCGCTTTCCGAAGGAGATTGAAACATGATACAAATGCAGACCAATTTGGAAGTAGCCGACAACTCCGGTGCGAAACGGATCACTGCCATTACCATTCTCGGGCAGAAGAGACGTTACGCCAGGATCGGCGATATCGTTACTGCCGCTGTGAAGGAAGCAATTCCCGGCGGAGCAGTAAAAAAAGGTGAAGTCGTGAAGGCTGTGATCGTCAGAACCGCTGCGAAAATCAGCCGTCCTGATGGTTCCTACCTCAGATTCGATAAGAATTCCGCGGTGATCATCGATAATGAAAAGAACCCGAAAGGAACTCGTATCTTCGGCCCGGTGGCACGCGAGCTCCGTGAGAAGAACTTCATGAAAATTATATCACTCGCTCCGGAGGTGCTCTGATGTTTTCTGAAAAATGCGCCAAAAAGTATCACGTGAAAAAGGGTGATGCCGTTGAGGTGATCAGCGGTGAATGGAAGAAGGAAACCGGCAAAATCGTTGCCGTTCTTAAGAAGAAGGACCGTGTAGTCCTCGAGATGCAGGACATTCCTCAGGAGAAGCTTGCTGCCAGACTTGGCAAAAAGACGATCAAGAAGAGTGCTGCAAACCCGAAGGGCGGACTCGTAGACCGCGCGGTCTCCGTCCATGTGTCAAACGTCAGAAAAAAAGACTGACACGAACATACTGAGATCGGAGTAATCGAAAAATGTCTGACATGAAAAAGAAGTACAACGAAGAAGTTGTACCGGCCCTCACGAAATCGCAGGGCTACAAAAACGTAATGCAAGTGCCGAAACTGAAGAAGATAGTCATCAGCATGGGCATTGGCACCAAAATGGAAAAAGATGCTTTCACGGAAGCCAGGAACATTCTTACGGCAATTGCCGGACAGCTTCCCGTTGTTACGAAAGCCAGAAAAAACGTAGCGAACTTCAAACTCAGAGCCGGTATGCCCGTCGGCCTCATGGTCACGCTCAGAGGCAATATCATGTATGAGTTCCTCGACCGCCTTGTCCACAACGCGCTTCCCCGCGTCAGAGACTTCCGCGGCATTCCGAAAAAGGGATTCGACCACGTCGGCAACTACAATCTGGGTATGCCCGATGTGTCCGTCTTTACTGAAGTGGATCTTGACAAGCTCAAATATCCGCTCGGACTCAATATCACAATGGTTACCAGCGCGAAGACTGATGCAGAGGCCAAAGAGCTCCTTTCTCTGCTGGAAGTCCCGTTCGCTCGTTAATAGGAGATTCATAATATGGCTAAGAAAAGTCTTATTGCCAAGCAGAAACGCCCTGCGAAGTTCTCTTCCAGAGCTTATAATCGCTGCCAGGCATGCGGTAGGCCGAGAGCTTATATACGTAAATTCAAACTTTGCAGAATCTGCTTCAGAGAAATGGCCCTCAGCGGTCAGATCCCCGGAGTGGTGAAGGCAAGCTGGTAACAGAAGGAAGGTTGCACAAAATGAGCATGCAGGATCCTATATCTGATATGTTGACGCGCCTTCGCAACGGCTCCATGGCTATGCAGAAGGAAGTTGCCATCCCCTCTTCCAAACTCAAGGTTGCCATTGCAAAGGTCCTTGAAGAAGAAGGGTACATCAAAGGTTTCCGTGTCGACGGAGATGTCAAGAAGACTCTGTTCGTCGAAATGAAATATTTCCAGCGCCGCTCCGTCGTCGAGGGCCTTGAAAGAGTTTCCAAGCCTTCTTGCAGACTTTACTGCGGAAGCAAGGACATTCCGAAAGTGAAAGACGGACTTGGCATCGCCATTCTCTCCACTCCGAAGGGGATTCTCAGCGGCAGAAATGCCGAAAAACAAAACGTCGGCGGAGAAATTCTCTGCTACGTTTGGTAATAACGCGAGGTCATAGAAATGTCACGTATCGGCGTAAAACCCATTACAATCCCGGCGGGTGTGAAAGTTACGGTCAATGGTCAGGATGTTGCCGTCGAAGGCAAACTTGGCAAACTTGCTTATACTCTCCCCGCGAATATCGCAGCAGTCGTGGAAGGCTCGGAAGTCAAGGTGTCCCGTAAAGAGGATACCGATGAGCTGAAAGCCATGCACGGCCTGGCACGCAGCCTTGTCAAAAACATGGTGGTCGGTGTCAGCGAAGGCTATAAGAAAGAGCTCCAGATCGTCGGCGTCGGTTACAAAGCCACACTGGCTGGGACGAAGCTCACTCTGAACCTCGGTTATTCCCACGCAATCGTTTATGATGTCCCGGCAGGACTCAAGCTCACCGTCACGGACGGAGTGAAGATCCTGATCGAGGGTGCTGACAAGCAGCTCGTCGGTGAGGCCGCCGCCCGCATCAGAAAATTCAAGAAGCCGGAGCCCTACAAAGGCAAAGGCGTCAGATACTCTGATGAACATGTTGTCATCAAGCCTGGCAAAACCAATGCGTAATAGCTGAAAGAGATAGTGTATTATGTATAAGACATCAAAAGAAAAAAGAGTCAGACGCCACCTGAGACTTCGCAATAAGATACAGGGCACGGCGGCAAGACCGCGTCTCTCGGTTAGTATTACTGCGAATAATATGTATGTTCAGTTCATTGACGACGATGCGGGCGTCACCCTTGCATCCATGTCAACGCTTTCCGAGGCTTTCAAAGTTCTCAATCTGAAGAGAAACGTCGAAGCCGCCAGGGCACTGGGCAAACTCGCTGCTGAAAAAGCCAAGGAAGCCGGAATCACGACAGTTGTTTTCGACCGCGGCGGATTTCAGTATCACGGCAAAGTCAAAGCGCTGGCCGAGGCTGCGCGCGAAGTCGGATTAATCTTCTGAGGAGCAACAAATGGCTATTGAAAAAGAAATCAAAGGAAAAGAGACTGCTCCCGCCGAGGAACAGGCTCTCGTTACCTACCAGACCGCTGAAAACAGCGAGTATGGTGAAATTGTTCTGAGCATCAACCGCTGCTCCAAAGTCGTCAAGGGCGGCCGTAACTTCAGTTTCGGCGCTCTGGTCGTCGTCGGCGATAAGAACGGCAAGGTCGGCTACGGATACGGCAAGGCAAACGAAGTTTCCGATGCTATCAGAAAAGGCGGCGAGGCCGCCAAGAAGAATATGATCTCCGTTCCCCGCAGAGGACTGACGGTTCCCCACTCTGTGACCGCGAAATACAGCGGTTCCAGCGTTCTGATCCGTCCGGCTTCCGAAGGAACAGGCATGATCGCCGGCGGCACCATGCGTGCCGTTCTCAGCCTTGCGGGCGTCGTTGACGTTCTGACAAAATCCCTGGGTTCCAGCAATCCGTCCAACGTTGTGAAAGCGACGTTCAAGGCGATCAAGATGATGCAGTCCAAGGAACAGGTTCTTGAGAAACTTGGTAAAATCTAATATCTAAATCGGGAATATTACAATGAGACTTCATGAATTAGCACCGACACCCGGTTCCAAGAAGCGCAGAATGCGCGTCGGAAGAGGCGACGGTTCAGGTTGGGGCGGAACAGCCGGACGCGGCCATAAAGGCCAGCGTTCCCGTTCCGGAGCTTCCATCAGACATCACTTTGAAGGCGGTCAGACTCCGACATTCAGACGTCTGCCGAAAGTCGGATTCAAGAGCGGCGTCAAGACAATTTTCAACGTTGTCAACCTTGCCGCGATTGAAAAGGCTTTTGAAGCAGGTGCCGAAGTGGACGAGACTTCTCTCAGAATGAAAGGCGTCCTCGGCAAAGCCAAGGCTCCCCTGAAGATTCTGGCGGAAGGCGAGATCACAAAAGCAGTCAAAGTCAAAGCGAACTACTTCTCTGCCGCTGCCAAAGAGAAAATCGAAAAGGCCGGCGGTTCCTGCGAAGTCGTAGCTCTTTAAACTTGTCAATGGCGCGAGGCGCCGGGAAAGAGGATAAATGTTTTCAGCATTTATAAATTCGTTCAAGATAAAAGAACTTAGAACTCGTATTTTATTCACGGCCGGAATCCTGATACTTTGCCGTGTCGCTGCCAACATTCCCTGTCCCGGCGTTGATACGGCCAATCTCGACAAGTATTTTACCAAGCTGGGTTCGGAGTCCGCCACCGGGCAGTTCCTCGGAATGTTCGATCTGTTCAGCGGCGGCGCTCTCCAGCATTTTGCCATCGGTGCGCTGGGTATCATGCCGTACATCTCGGCATCGATCATCATGCAGCTCCTTACTCCGGTGGTGCCTTCTCTGGAAAAACTCCAGCGTGAAGGCGAAGTCGGGCGCGGCAAGATCAATCAATATACCCGTTACCTGACGATCGTGATCTGTCTGGTTCAGGGTGCGATGGCGGCGGTTGCCATGACCAATCCCACAAGGCTTGGGCTCCCCGCTCCCACGCTTCCACTGGTTTCCAATGCCGGAGCCGGATTCATCATCATGTCCATGATCATTCTTACTGCCGGAACCATGGTTCTGGTATGGCTTGGCGAGAGAATCACGGAAAACGGTATCGGCAACGGTGTGTCGATCATCATCACGGCGAACATCATCGAGCGTCTTCCGCAGTCGCTGATGGCTCTCTTTGAGATGATGAACAGCGGTTTCTCCGCTTCCGGCACAAGATTCCGTCTGGTTCACCTCCTGCTTCTTTTCGTTATTTTTGCGGCAGTTACCGCGCTGACGGTCCTGTTGACGCAGGGGCAGAGGCGTGTGCCGATTCAGATGGCGAAGCGTATCGTAGGCAACAAAATGAGCGGCGGAACGACTTACATGCCGTTGAAGGTCAACTTCCCCGGCGTTATGCCGATCATCTTTGCAGGCGCGATTCTGATTTTCCCTCCTGTGCTTTTCCAGATGATCCCGAATGAGACGGTCCGTTCTTTTGCGGTCTATTTCCAGCATGACAGCTATTCCTATATGACGATCTACGGTTTGCTGATTCTGGCGTTTTCCTACTTCTGGGTTGCCAATATGTTCAACCCCGTCCAGATATCCGACAATCTGAAGAAAGAAGGGGCTTACATCCCCGGCATCCGTCCCGGAAAGCCGACTGCGGACTTTTTGGATTCCACAATGACGAAGGTGACTTTTGCGGGTGCGATCTTCCTGACTGCGCTGGCGGTCTTTCCGATGCTGCTTACGAAGTGGCTCAAGATCCCTTATCAGATTGCCTCTTTCTTCGGAGGGACAAGTCTTCTGATTATCGTCGGTGTGACGATTGATACATTGAGCCAGATGGAATCCCATCTTGTGATGAGAAACTATGACGGTTTCCTCCAGAGGGGGCGGATCAAGAGCAGACGAGGCTGAATGCCTGATAAATAAGAGTGTAATCGAAAGACCGGAATCAACATCCGGTCTTTTTGTATTTCTTAATGAACAACCCCGGTGCAGAGCACGCGGGGTATCGGGGATTTCGCCTGCGGTGACCAGCTTATTCCGCTGGACCGAAGCAGGACTGAAAGTCCTGCACGAAGCATTTTTGCGATGCAGAGCATCGCACTATGAAACCAATTTTTTTTAATAAAATGATAAAGGTTGGTCATGAAGCAGATTATTCTTGGGACGGACTGGTGGACGGATTGCGATGATGCAGTCGCGGTGCGGTTGCTGGCAAATTTTCACCGGACGCGGCAGATTCAGTTTCGTTATCAAGACACGCCCGGACTCGTGGTACGCCGCCGAGATCGACAGACGGCTGTAACGTTTTTTCGGCTACGCGGAAATGCCTGTCATGACTTATGGCGGCAAATATTGTCGAAGAAGTTTTTTCATCGGAGCTTATTATGGCAGATATCGAAAGACACAGTGAACTGCCGCATATCGCGGTGATCGTCCCTCCCGGAACCTTTGCATATTCCGCGCCGCGTGTTACGCGCTATTTCAATGCCCTGAGGCGCGGCGGAGCGCTGCCCTTTGCGCTTCCTCTGACACAGGACGGGGAACTGCTTGCCGTTCTGCTTGCCGGGGCGGACGGGCTGCTGATTTCCGGCGGCATTGACATTGACCCTGAATTGTATGGGGGAAAACGGGACAGGCAGACCAGTTATGAACCGGAATTTGACCTGTATGAGAAATCCGTTTTCCATGCCGCGCTCCGGAGCGGAATGCCGGTTTTTGGAATCTGCCGGGGGCTTCAGATCATGAATGTATCCTACGGGGGAACGCTGTTGCCCGATCTTGCGGGGCACCGGGACGGCGTCATGCATCCTTTAACAGTCGTATCGGAGAGACTTGCGGAAATCCTGGGGGGAAGGGATGTCGCAGTCAACAGCTTTCATCATCAGGCGGTGGATCGTCTTGGAGAGGGATTCCGGGTTGCCGCCATGAGTGACGATGGATATATTGAAGCGATTGAATATGAGGGTGATTCATTTGCCGTCGGGGTGCAATGGCATCCGGAGCGAATGGGGGATGCCGGGACTCTGGCGTTTTTCCGCGAGTTTACCGGACAATGTATTGAATATAGAAACCGGCAGTAAAGTGCAGTATGCCAAAAAAGGAGTGGGTATGAGCGAGTATAAAGAGTTGTTGTATCGCCTGATCGAGTGCCGTCCTGTGACGGCGGATGTCTCCGCTGTAAATAAGGCGGAGAATGTGATGCGGGAGTTTCTGGAAGCACATGGGCTCCATTGCACGATGGAAGTGATTGACGGGAGACAGACCCTTTATGCGTCCACACGTCCGGGGAAGGTGCAGGATGTACTTTTGAATGCGCATCTGGATGTGGTTCCAGCCAATCATGAGAGTCAGTTCATGCCTTATGAAAAAGAAGGCTGGCTTTATGCACGCGGCGCGGGCGACTGCCTGGGCAATGCTGTCTGCATTGCGCGCTTCCTCTGTGAGAATAAGGATGCATTCCGTATCGGGGCGGTTTTCACCAGTGATGAAGAGACCGGCGGAGAGACGACGCATGGAATGGTGGAGCGCGGCTACGGTGCGGCAAAAGCGGCGCTGGTGCTGGATCATGGAGGAGATTACAGCATTACATATGCGCAAAAAGGAATCCTGGTTCTGAAAGTGACCGCCCGGAGCCACGGCGGACATTCTTCCGCGCCGTGGGCTTTCATAAATCCGGTTGATATGCTGACGGATGCCTATCAGCAGCTGCGCAAAGCCTGGGTCAATCCGATTTCGGAGGAAGACTGGAGAAATTCGATGGCTCCGTGTGTAATTTCCGGCGGGGATGCCGAGAACCGGATCCCGGATACCGCTGAAATGATCCTG
Organism: Lentisphaeria bacterium; assembly: GCA_019408975.1. Lineage (GTDB taxonomy): Bacteria > Verrucomicrobiota > Lentisphaeria > Victivallales > UBA1829 > UBA11452. The sequence goes on from DXVA01000001.1 coordinate 11,901, forward strand.
AATTTCCGCTATGTCGCGGATGAGGATTATCAGAAAATCATCGATCTCGTGAAAACCACGGGGCTTGAGGTTTCTGTTTTGAGAACCTGCTCTCCGGTTTCAAACGACATCAATGCACCTGCCTTGCTGCTGCTTCAGCAGGCTTTTCAGGGTGTTCTGGCGCGTCCGGTGAAATTTACAAGAATGTGCGGCGCCACGGACGCACGGCATTTGAGGGCGCTTGATATTCCTGTTGCAATCATCGGCACTGAGGGAACCGGAGCGCATTCGGCTGAGGAGAAACTCAAGCTGGACTCAATCGACATCTGTCAGAAGATATTAAAGGAATACATGACGCTTCTGAATTCGATTTGAGAGGATGGGCGTCTTTGTCAGCAGCTTTCCCGCCGGATCAGCCGAAGTGTCCCGGACAGATGGAAATTGCGGAATGAATCGCGGTCCAGCGCTTCACTGAAGCGGCGCAGGCAGAGACGTCCGTTCTGGTCGTTGCAAAGATCAATGACGGTCAATGCCGGATGCAGCTGTTCGGTGGCAGGCAGGTTGTCCACCCCGGTAACGGCGACTGTATCCGGCACGCGCAGTCCGAGCATACGTTCCAACGTCTGAACCGCTTCCATCGCGATGGTGCTGACTGTGCAGCTGAACACATCGAACGAACCGGCAAGTTCGCGCAGTTCCTCCAGGTTTTCGTTCCCATAGCCATGCCAGTTCCTGGAATCGGCGGAGATGCCGTGTTTACGGCATTCCTCCGCGAGAAGACGGGTGCGGTTGTCCGAGATGGGGAAATTGCCGCCGAGGATCAGGACACGCCGGAACCCGCGCCGGGCGTAGTATTCCGCCAGCAAAGCCGCGATTTGCGTTTCATCATGGTAGACCGTGGAGCAGCCGGCAGGTGTTTTTCCGTAAATATTGGGTCCGTAGAACAGACAGGGCAGTTTCTGCCGCCGTAGCTCCTCCTGCGCCCGGAGCAGATTGTCATGTCCCCGGAAGAAGATTACACCGGCCGCTTCGGGGTAGATCATTTTCACGTTGTCGAGATTGTGAAAGAAATCATCCAGCTTGACGAGCGCGGGCTCGCAGGAGAGATCGGCTGTAACCGATTCATCCAGAGCCCCCAGGAGAAAGTCGAAATAATCATCCCGCTTCCACGTGTGCAGTTCACCGTAACCGGGGACGATCAGAATCCGTCCTTTGCGGCTGCGTGGCGAGACGAATGTGCCTTGTCCGTGGCGGCGGTAGATGATCTTTTCCGCAACCAGGTTATTCAATGCCTTGCGCACCGTGCCGACGCTGAGGTTGTATTCCTGTGCCAGCTGCGACTCGGACGGCAGCCGGTCGTGCCGTTTCAGGCGGTGTTCGGAGATATAGCGTTTTACTTCATTCTCCAGTTTGCGGTAGACTGGCAGCTGTTCCCAAAGTTTCCGGTCCATAAATGCCTTTCCTGTTTTGTGGAAAGATAGCACTCCTGTAACGAAGTTGCCAGTTCAAAATATGATTTTTTCGGCTTTTTTCAAGGTTTGCCTCTTGACAAAACCGCATTTGTATTTATAATATTGAACTATACTCCTATATAGAAGTTGAGAATGTAATGAAAACGAATGGAACAGGAAAGGGAGAAAAATGAAGCGGAACTCGGATTGGAGCGGGCTGCAAAACATGAAAGGCTGTCCGGAGTATCCGGACAGGATGAAACTGCGGGATTGCGTACAGAACAGAATGCCGGTCTTTATGGAAGACAGTGGCGCAGTGGAAGATCTGCTCTGCGGACGTCTGAGCAGCAGTGTTTCTTTCTTCATTCAATTGTTAAATTGTTCTAATGTTCGCTTGTTCAAATGTTTCCCGGTGCCCTGTTTTTCTGTTCCTGCTTCGAGGGTGAAAATAAGATTTTTCACTCTGATAGAGCTCTTCATGAGGAAAAGCTGTAAAATTGGTATTTCATTCCGGTATCAGGATAGTACAGGACGCTGCTATTCCCCTGATTTTGCTTCTTCTTTCTTCATTCAATTGTTAAATTGTTCTAATGTTCGCTTGTTCGATTGTTTTCCCGTTCCTTCTTCCTTCCGTGTCCCTTGCTCGATATTCTTACTTCGCAGGGTGAAAACAAGAATTTTCACCCTGATAGAGCTTCTCATTGTGATTTCTATCATCGCGATTCTTGCGGCAATGCTGCTGCCTGCCTTGAATAAAGCCAGAGAAACGGCACGTTCGATTTCCTGCACTAATAATCTTTCCCAGGTCGGTAAAGCCCAGCACATGTATTCCAGCGATTATCAGGAGTGGATTGTGCCTATGGTGCAGGGAAATTATTACTGGCATCACCGACTTTCCGGAATAGATGACAACGGCGTCAGAATATCGGTTTTCAGCAACTATGGAATTACGTTCAGGGGACGTACCAGAACGGAAGGAACTCTGGTGTGTCCATCCGAGACCGTGCCGTTTTCCGATAAAGCGGAGTCCGGGTTCCGTTTTTCTCATTATGGGGCAAATGCCTGTGCATTGGGGTATTCCGGCTTTTTTTCCTCCGGCAGCAAATATTATTCCCGTAAAATTTCGGCAATTGTCCAGCCGACGATTGCGATATTTGCCGGAGACAACGTGAGACGCACCGATCCCATTATCAATTGGGCGCAGTTTTTCGCCTATCGTCATGGCAGCCCTGATTCTAGGACCAGCATGGCTGCCGTCGTGGGGACAGATATTCCTTTCGGGAAAGGACGCGCCAATTCCGTGTATTTTGACGGTCATGCGGCTCCCCGAACCTTTCTTGAACAGAAAGCGGAGAATTATGATCTGACTGCGGGAATTGATATCAATAAGGGGGTGGCATTATGAAAAAGGAATTTCTAGCCGGACTTCTGCTTCTTGCAATGTGTTCCGTTTCAGCCGACTGGACGGAAAAAATCCGTGCCGATCATCCGCGGCTGTACATCAACCGGGAGATGGTTCCGCAGATGAGGCGGCATGCCGGACATTACCATGTGCTGGTGGAGAAGATGAAACGTGAGACGGATACGCTGCCGATGCCGCCGGAACTGAAATTCCATTCCGGGCGTTTTGAGCTGTCCGGCGGACGGGTGAAGTACAAAGCTCCTTATATTGTCGGCACTCAGCTGGTGGAGCGGAACGGCGCGCAGGAGGCTGTCAAAGCCGCAACGCTTTATTGGCTGACCGGAAAGCATGACTATGCGGTGAAGGGGATCGCATACCTCAAAATGGCGCTGGATTTCTTTGAATGGTGCCATCGGCATCATACCATGGTTGAATGGGAAGCAAGACAATATATTAACGCGATTGTGGCTTATGACTGGCTTTATCCGGAAATGACGCCGGAGGAGCGGAAGGATTTCGGCACCCGATGGCTGAAGCATGTTCAGGCGGTTCAGGGGAAAATAGACTATCGGCGCTGTAACGGAGATTACAGAGACGGCAATTACGGTGTCGGCAGTTACTCCTGGCTGACAGGCCTGGCAATGTTCCGGGACGGTTATGACGATGTCGCAGCGGAGCGTCTGCTGCGTTCCGGTTATGAGAACAATCTTAAAATGATGGATTTCCGCGATCGGGTATCGGCGGGTACCGGATTGCTGGGGGCTGCCACTCAGAGCTACTCATTCGGAGCTTATCCTTTCATGACCTTTCATTTTCTGCATACATGGAAAAGTGCCACGGGGGAGGATATTGCAGGACGCTGGAACCAGATGCGGCATTATGCGGACTGGTTCGGCTGGATGAAGATTCCGAAAGACGGCATTCTGCATACCTATGGCATCGGAGATATGCCCCATGCCACCAATTTCCTGATGACCTTTCCGATGTTCACTCATATGGCGCAGTGCATTCATTTCTACCCGGAAACGGCGGAACAGGCTTACAGGCTGATCGGTATGCTGCCGGAAAAACAGCGGAGGTTTCATGACGGTTTTCCGTTTCTGCCGCTGATCCTGACCGGTTTCAACCCGGAACTGCCGCAGAAGACAGCGGAGCCTGCACCGTCTGGAAATGCCGCGTATTTCCCGGGGTTCGGTCTGGCGATCATGCGTTCCGGCGAACGGCAGTCGGATACCCACGCATTATTCCGGACCGGTGCACTGTATGGAAACCACCAGCATTACGACGAGAGCCATTTCATCATCTTCAAACATGACTTTCTGGCTCTGGATTCGGGAAGCCGGACGCAGAACATGCACCATTGCTATTATGCGCCTCAGAGCGTGGCTCACAATACGATTCTGATTCACCGGGCGGGCGAGCCTGCCGCACCGTTCTGGAAGCCGTGGGGCAGCAGTGCGGAGACCAGTTCGGAAAAGGTGTTCAGCCACGGCGGGCAATACCGCACCGTCGGAGCGAAAAACCTGGCTTTTGCCGATTACCGCGATTATGTTTATGCCGCCAATGATGCGACAGCGGTATATCGCGCGGACAAATGCCGCGAAGCAATACGCCAGTTTGTTTACATCCGCCCTGATTATTTTATCGTGTTCGACCGGGTGACTTCGGTAAAACCGGAACAGCGCAAGGAATATCTGCTGCATATGCAGAATCGTCCGCAGGAGATCGCACCGGGGCTTTACCGGATGGATAGCGGCAAAGGGAGACTGTTCCAGAAGACTTTATATCCGGTTCAACCGAAAATTACCATGATCGGCGGTGCCGGCAGACAGTTTTGGGCGTCGGGACGGAATTGGCCGCTGCCGCAGGGGGAAAAGGCGTTTGAGAATCCGAATTATTACGGTCAGTGGCGCTTGGAGATCAGCGATGGCAAACCGGCGGCGGAATCCCGTTTCCTGCATCTGCTCCAGGCAGCCGATACCGGAACGCCGGATATGGCGGCATCTGAACTGCTGGAAACTCCCGGAACGATCGGTGTGAGATTCGCCGATCGTTCCGGACGGAGCTGGGAGGTGCGTTTCAACCGCTCCGGCCCGGTTGGGGGGAGGATCACCGGGCGGGAAGGCAGCCGACTTCTGTTTGACCGGGCGCTTTGAAAATGACGGAGAGGATTTTGATATGAATTTTGAACCGATGACGATTTCCGGATTGGAGCCCCGTCCGGAATGGTGGCGGGTGCGTCCCGCCGAAATTACCGAAACATGTGAGGCTGTCCGGCGGGGGCGGCATCAGGTGATTGCGCGAACGCCCGGCGGATATCCGGTTCATGCGGTATTTTACGGCGATTTTTCCGAGCCGGCTCCGCAGACCAACTGGTCGGCGGGGTCTGCCGCCGGCGTCGACTGCTACTTTCGCCGGGCAGGAATGCCGCAGACGGTTGTCTGGTGTGCCGGAATCCACGGTGCGGAGGCGGAAGGCGTGGCGTTTGCCGTGAACCTGATCGAACTGCTGGAACACGGGAGGGACCTGCTCGGGCGGCGGCATGACCGTTTGCTGGAGATGCTGGACAGCTATCGTCTGGTGATTCTGCCGTGTGTGAATATGGACGGGCGCGCGATTTCGCCGGATCATCTGCGCGGAGTTCCCTACGAGGTGTTCCGGCGGGCGTCCCAGGGCGTCTGGCCGGACGGCTCCCTGATCGGCTGGCTTGGCAGCAAGGAGTATTTCCCGCTGCCGCTGGACCGTGTTTCATATCCCGGCGGATATCCCAATTCGGAGGGGTTCAACATCATGCACGATGCCTGTCCGGGGCATATTCGCACGGCGGAGGCGCGTGCTCTTTTGCAGCTGGCGGAGCATTATGCGGTGGATTTCCTGCTGAATGCGCATTCCTGTGAGGGAGAGCCGTTTCTGCTGCCTCCTTCGGAGTTTGATTACAGAAGCCATGTCGCACGCGGGCTGGATGCCTGCCGCATGGTCAATCGGGCATTGTATGACGCCGGTTTGCGCCGTACTCCGCCTTCGGAGCCTGCCGCCGGGCACGGCGTGAACCTGAACAACCTGGTCGCGCTGGCATCCGGGGGACTGGCTATGACTCTTGAGTGTTCCGTCTGGGGGGAACTTTCTTTTGAACAGTTGCTCGACGTGAATTTCCTGACGTTTGAAACACTGTTGGAATCGGGACTGAAGGTGCCGTTCGTCAACCGCCATGCACTGTAACTGCGCAGAACGGGAGCTCTCGGGCATCCGGGAAAGATGGAAAAGACTCTGTGCGAAACCGGTTGCCGCCGTCTTTTCAGAAACCGTTTTTGAGCTCCTCCCTCGTGAACTCCCCGACTTCATCCGGGCCGTGTGCATAGCAGAACAGCGCGGCGATATAGACTTTCCGGGCGGTGAGAACCAGACCGGTAAAGATGAGCGCCGCCGCTGCCGCCGCCGGAATCAGGCACATCACGGCGTGTTTTATCGTGCCTGGGGGAAGGTCGCGGGCAAATTGCAGTGCGAGAAGAGGGAGTGCCGCCGTGAAAAGGCAGGAAAGGATAAGCAGAACGATCAAGCCTTTGAAACCTCCTTCGGGATGCCAGATATGTTCAACGGTTGCTGCCGCCCGTTCATGGATGACGGACGGTTCTTCCGCCTCTTCATCGCATAGGATTGTCGGGACGGCGAACACGTTTCCTTTGCCCGGAAACATCCAGCCCTTGAGTGCCCATTTGAGGAGCGCTTTCCTTTTGATGAATGCAAAGAGAAGTCCGCGTTTGATCAGAATTTGATCATCCCCGAAGCCGCGGATCATTTCACTGTAGAAAATTCCTGTCAGAAATACGGAAATGAGCCTGTAAACGGGAATGCCTGCGAAAAGGAGCAGGAAAAGCCGAACGGCGGCAATGACGGTCTCCCCGGTTGTGATGGAATCCCATGGCTGCGACAGCAGTCTCTGCACCGTGCCTGCCGCGAGACACCAGAGCAAAAGACAGAAGACTGTCACCGGCACCAGAAGATTCAGCAGCCTGCGGTTCTTTTTCAGGACGCGCAGGGACTTGATGAAGATGCTCCATTCGAGACGCAGACGATTCATTTTTACCTCATGCGGATATTTTCTTTCAGGAAGTCATGATAACCGGCAGCTTTAAGCAGTTCCTTCCTGCGCAGGAAACCGTGCCAGTCTTTCTTTCCGGCAGGGCTCCACGCACATTCGGAATAGGCGGCAAGACGCGGCAGGAGTTTCTGCATGACGCGCCATTCGGGAATGGTTTCCGTCCAGAGACAGGCTTCCGGCCCGAGGATCGTGTCTTTGAGTCTGTCCTCCCAGATGACATACGGGTCCGCCATATAGATGCCCCTTTCGGAGAGTTCGAACATCCATGTTTCAAACGGTTCGCTGAGGTTTGCCGGATAATCGAAATAAAATGAATTATGCACGGAGTAAACGACCTTGTTTCCATTCGGACCCACGCGGAGCGGTTCACGGATGTCCAGCCAGGACTGGATGATCGTATCCGCGGGATAGGTCTGACCGGAACAGGTGCCCCAGAGCATGGGCGTGCGCCCCTGTTCGACGATGAAGCGTGTCATATCGACCATGAAGCTGTTTTCCAGTTCGCGCATGCTCCTGAATCCGCCTGCCTGCATTGCCGCTTTGCAGCGCGGGCAGTTCTCCCAGTGCATCGTTTCCGCCTCGTCGCCGCCGAGATGGATGATCGGGCTGCCGGGAAAGACGGAGAGCAGTTCCATGAAAATCTTTTTCAGGAATACTTTTGTTTCGGGATTGCCGAGGCAGAATTCCTTTCCCGGAGCGGCTGGATCGCAGGCATACTGCGGATAGGCGGCAAGGAGCCCGCGGGAGTGTCCAGGAATGTCGATTTCCGGTATGACCCGGATGTTGTGCCCGGCTGCAAATTCCGCCACCTCGCGGAGATCGTCGAGCGTATATTGCCCCGGAGAGAGCGTTGCCAGATTCGAGAGTTTCGGAACGAGATCGGAGGCGATGCGCCAGCCTTGTCCGTCCGTCAGGTGCCAGTGGAACGTATTCAGGCGGAAGTGCGCCATCAGGCGGATCACTGCCTTGACCGTTTCTTTGCTTTGGAAATGCCTTGCGCTGTCCAGCATGAATCCGCGCCATCCGAAACGCGGTTCGTCGCTGACCGTGCCGCAGTTCAGGGCCGCCCCCGCTGGACCTTTGATCAGCGATGCAATGAGCATTTGCGAGAATGCCGCAAACGCATAGAATAATCCGGCTTTTCCGCCGCCTTCGATGAGAACGGCGGACGGATCGATCCGCATTGCCCATGCTTCTTCCCCGAGTTTGGAGTTCCGCTTCAGGACAAGATCGGCGTCCGGGTCGGGAGACGGCATGATCCGCAAACCGAAGAATGCGGCGGTCCGCATGATTTCATCGGAAAACATTTGCAGTTCTTCCGGCACATGGAATGTTTTCAATTCGGAAACGGGCATGGCTCCGTCGTGTTTCCGTATGGCGTAAGGTATGGGAAGAATGGCATCGAAAGTATTGAACATTTGCAGGATTCCTTTATTTGTCTGATGTGGATTATAACCCTTTTTCCGGATAAATCAATGGTAAAAAAATAAAAAAAATGTTTTTGCCCCCCTTGACAACAGCGGAAAAACTCGTATGATTGTACTAATAAGCGGATTATTGTTTCTCGGGTGAAAAAACAATAAACAAATAAAGATGGGAAAAGCCTATGGAATGTCCTCTCTGCAAGACAGATCTGGAGGTCACGTTCGACTATGGTGGGTTGGTCGTCCAGTGCCCTGTGTGTTCCGACTATTTCAAAATTCCTTCGGTCAAGGAGTGCCCGCGGTGTCTGAAGCGGAGCTTCGTGAAGCGAGATGTCTGCGAGGAGTGCGGTTATGACTTCGCCGCCGTTGAGGAACTGATCGAAAAAGGCGGGGAGGATGTGGACGGGAAACTGTCTCTGAAACAGCGTTTTGCGGTTTTTCTATGGGATGCGTGCCCTGGATTGTTTTCGGCAGGGCCGCTGGTGGCGTTTTTCCTTTCTCTGGCATTTCTTGCCATTGCGGGGGTCGTGGGGGTGATGATGTTTCTTGCGGGGGTCATCTTCACCGCAGGCGGGGTGCTGATCGCCGGGCTGGTAGTCTATCTTCACGGTGTCGCGGCGCTTTGCCTTGGGGAGGTCTGCGGTTTGAAGACAGAGTTTGAGAATCTGAACGGCGCATCGTGGGAGGCGTTTTCCATTCTCGGTTTCGCGCCTGTGGTTCTCGGTTTCATCGCGCTCGGCGCCGCCAGATACTTCATGTAAAACACAAAGGGAAGGACTGCCCATGCTGAAATGCCAATGCCCTGAATGCGGAGTGAAAGCGGAACTTGAAAATTCCGCGTCAGAACATCAATTCGCGTGCGAGTGCGGAAAGATTTACAGGATACCGCCCGCACCTCCCGCCGGAGATTTCAGAATCTGCCTGAACTGTTCCAAGCTGAACGAATACGATGCGGGAATCTGTACCGGATGCAGTTTCAATTTCGTCAACAACAAAAAACATGCTCACAAAGTCAGAACGACCGAAGTTTCGCCGGGGAAGGGGTATAGAATCGTAAAAAACGTGTTTCTGCTTCTCCTGCTGGCGGTTGCCGGGGGGCTCGGATACTGGATTTATTCCGCAGTTACGGCGAGTCCCATCGGGGTTTCGGGCGATGCGCCGCTTGGAACTTTCAAAGAAGGCAAGGATTTCAATTATGCCGTATTCAAACCGGTGAGCATGAAACTGCCTCCGAAGTGGAAGGATTACAAGGGATACCAGTTTGTGCGCAAGAACAAGACTCCGCTCGGCGATGCCTTCGACCATGTCTTCCTGCTTGCCGACGCCAGAGGCAGAATTGCTGTGATCAAGGGGCATTATACCGAGACCGTTGTTCCTTCCACTCCGGCGGAGAAAACTTTTTTCGAGCGTATCCGCAAAGAATACGGAATGCCGGAAGCGGAAGATTTGAAACGAATCGGGGAGGACGGCGGAATGTTCAAACCGACGAAATACGAGGAAAAGTGGGAGAACGGCAGGATTCGCTATGTCCACAACCGGATCGGCAATCCGGGAACTTTCGGATTGAAAGCCGTCGGCACGATTTTCGTTACTCTGAAAGACAATCCGGTGACTCCGGAAGATCTTTCGGACATGCCCGAAGAACGTCCGAAATGAGCCTGCCTTTCCATCAGGGCGGTTCATTCTCCTTTCCCGTTGAATGGATAATAATTGCCGGGATAAAGGTAGCGGTTGGGATTTACCGTTGTTTTTAGTTGTTCTCTCCGAATGGTTGCGACATGGGAATCCATAAAGAAAAGATTCAGGTTCCTGGAGCTGTCATGCCGCAGTTTGAATGCTCCGCTGAGTCCGAAATCGGCGGAATCCCCTATCCACCCCAGAATAGAAGGATATCTTACCGTTTCATATCGCATATAGAATCTGTCTTCAATGCCGTAGTCGAAAGCCCCATTGTTGCGTGCCTCATACGTTGTGCTTACCATATAATCGGAAACCGGATGCCATTTTGTGAAACCATGCTCTTTTTCAGTGGGACACAACATAATGCCTTTCGGCGGTGTCTTCACATCAAAAGTTTCATATTTCCATGGCAGATAGCCCAGCAGAAAAGTGGGGTTTTTGCCTTTTCCCAGCATATAAAGCCATGAATCTGTCGTACTGTATCCGGAACCTCCCGTTTTACGGAACATATTGGAACCTGCACTCCAGCCTTTGTAGTCATTGGCATAGGCAGTGTAGCCATAGCCTATCTGCTTCAAATTGGTTGAACATAAAACTACATGGCTTTTCTCTTTTGCTTTGTTCAAGGCCGGCAGTAAAAGTGCCGCGAGAATCGCGATGATCGCAACTACGATGAGAAGCTCTATCAATGTGAAAATCCATGTTTTCACCTGCAATGCCTGGCTTGGCAAACGGGAGGCATTACTCGTCATGACGGAAACTCTGTTCATTATTTTTATCTCCTCTCTTTCGTCTGTTATCTTCTGCTTTTATGGAATTGGTTATTTTTCGCTCATCAGGAAAACATCTTTATAGAGACCGCCTTTACCTGCGGCATCAGTGACTTTGACGGTCAGCTGATGTACTCCCGGGCTCATATTTTCCGGAAGTCTGATTATGAACGGTTCCCGCCACAGGGTTGCGGCATCGCCCTTATGATGCCCGCCGATGTATTTGCCATCAAGCCAGAGCCAGGCGCGTTCGTCTGCTCCGCCGAAATATAAAGAGTACCGTTTCCCGGATTTTATTTCAATTGTTTTTCGATACCACGCCGTGCCGTCAAAAATGTATCCTTGATCCTCCCAGAAATTACCGCTTTTTATCGTATCCCATTTTGAGTCATCCAGATTGGGTGCAAACCATTTTTCTTTATCGCCGGCCGCTGCAAAATCAGTTTTGAATTTCCACGGATTCAAGATGTTTTCCAGATTGTATTTTTCTTTCAGGCTGCGGAAAACTGTTGCATTGTCCAGCAGTTGTTTGAATATGGTAAAACGATTGGTTCCATAAAATCCCTCCTTATGCCCTCCGGGAAGAATCTTCTGCGAAATCAGATGATCCAGCATTTTGCGTATCTCTTTCAGCTGTGATATGATTGAATCGTAACTTTTCTGATCGGGGGAATCATAAAAGTGGTTTGCAGATTTTATGAAACTGGAATGCAGCTTCAGGTATGCCCAGTATTTCTTCTCTCTTTCCAGGGCGCATAAGATGCGTTTATCGTGTCCGGCTTGCTTCTCTGCCTGTTTCAGCATATCTTTCATTGTCCGGAGCTGTTCTTCGCTGAACACGGGCACAGTAAGATATCCGTATCTTATATGGGCAGACGGTGCGGCAAGAGTCTGTTCCAATAGGCTGTAATAGTTTTTCATGAGATTGCCCGCCGGTCCATAGAGTTTATTGAAATAGTCATTCTTCAAAAGCATGTCGTTGAACCAGGGATTCCATGCCAGGCGCGCACCGAGATAATGCTGAAAGGCATCTGCTCCGGCCCATCCATCCATAGTTTCTTCACAGATCCCTTGAATATTAAGAAGATTGAGAAAACGGAAGTGTTCCGTATGGGACGCAACAGTTCCAAAGGTGGGGGATTCGGAAAAACACGGATTAAGATAGTGGTAGGTATAAACAATAATACGTCCGGATACCAGTTTGTTCCATTCAAGGAGGGCCGGATAATTTGACGCTTCGCAAAATAGAATCCAGACGCCCTCCGCCGGTTTTACCTTCTTCGGAGGTTCTTTTGTCCATGTATAGGCAAATATCAGAACCGATTTGCCGGGGTTTTTCCCGCGGATTCTGCGTGAAAGCACATTTGCCATATACATCTGCTGGTCTGTCGCTGTAATGACATTACTGCCGTCGGGACACAATGCGAGGCATTTTTCACACTGGCACCAAAGGCAGAACCCATCTTCCTGCATCAACGGGAAGTAGAATAAATCAGGATGTTTCCTGAAATATTCAACGGCAATTTCCGACAGCTTATTTATGACTTCCGGGTTTGTATTGCATATCTGTGCTGATTTTGCACGATATTTTCCGGTTGCTTTATCATAACAGAACCAGGCGGGATGATCTTTGAAATATTTTGAGGGTGGCAAATGCTGGTGATAAAAGCATTGTCCGTGAAGCGGAATGCTGCCGCCGCGGGTGTCATAAAATGTTTTTATGCTTTCGTCAGCGTTTCCCGTTTTCGGGAGCCTTCCGAGTTCTACATTAAAGCGGTTTTTGATTGTCCAGTCTGCCATATCCCAGATATGCTGTTTGAATCCTGCTGTTCTGCTGTCTGCGCAATAATGCGGGCGGCGATAGGAAAAGCATGGTGCCTCCGAGTCTTTGAAAAGCGGGATTTTCAGGTTCGGATTGAAGGGGACGATTTCTCCCCATTCAAATGGTGCAAACCAGCGGATTCCTGCCGCCTTTTCCAGAAAATCATAGACGGCATAGAGCAATGCCCGTGGAGAATTGCCAACAATGGAGACCTTTTTCCCGTCGATGCTTTCTGAATGAAAAGCCTCTTCCGGCTTTGCAGGTATGACTTTGAGTTCGAATGATTTCCCGCCGGGGGTATTTTTTGAGTTGACGGGAAATATTTTACCTGTTGCCATGCCTAGATATTTTGCCAATTCCCCTGCCGCAAAAATTTCTGTTTTTGTTGCATTTTTTCCTATCGTAATGGTAAAGCCGTCCAGAGAAACGGCATCTTTCCTGATTGTTTCCTTAAATGCGTAAGGAACGGATTTTTCATGTCGGCTGATTGCCGAAAGGTGTTTTCGGATTTCTCCTGTGTCTGAATTTTTGTTGGTGAGTCGTAGATTTCTGAATGCAAATTGTACATTTTCCCAGGCACAGAAACTGATTGCGTGAAGGGTTCCTTGTGAAGCAAGACTGCTGCTTCCTTTGGTGCCTCTGACAAAATAAAAGAAATGATTCAGGATTGCCGTTGCTCTGGCGCCGCTTTTTAATTCAAGAGTAACTGTCTTCCATTGAGGCGTGATTGTAAATATTGAATCAAATTGCGCATGATCATGTTTCGACAGGTTGCGGAATAATGTCAGGCAGAGGTTGTGATTTCTGTTGTCAAGAGACTTGATTTCCAGTTCTATATACTTATAATCGTTCAGCAGATTTCCGGATTTTACATCAAACGATATCCAGGCGGATGATTTTCCCTGGGGGGGACACAGTGCCAATTCATATATTCCCTTCCGACATGCATAACGTCCACGCATGTCGTGAGGACCTGCTTTTCCCAGTTTGATCATCCCTTCTGACGCATTGCAGAGAAAGATCGTAAATAATAACGTCGCTAATGCCGGTAAGGTTTTTTTCATAGATCGGTTCTCCTTTTCTGATTGTTCTGCTTAGTGGAATTCTGTTGAAACAATAATTAAAAATTCAATAAGTTTGAATGATCTCAGTTTTCTCATCTGCGATATTCTTCATAGCTGAGATCCTCCTGAAGCTGCTCCGGCAGAGGAGTGGTGTCATAAAGATGGACTGTTTCCTCATCTTCTTCGATTGTCTGGAACGTGTTGATCCATGTCAGGTAGTTTTCTTCCTGGACGGTACAGCCGCAGCTGCGGGCGATCCGCAGTTTCGGTTCGAGAAGAATCTGCTCCCGCGGGAAATCTTTTCCGTGGATTATTTTGTCGATCATAATCCGCGCTACCAGCTTGCCGAAGTGTTCCATCGGCTGGATGACGGTCGTGATCGCGGGGGATGTGAATTTGGTGAATGACATGCCGTCGAATCCTGTGACGGCGATATCTTCCGGAATCCGGATGCCGTGCCGCTGAAGATAACGGGAAAGTCTGGCGGCGATGAAATCATTGGTACAGAGGAATGCCGTCAGTTTTTCTTTGATCACGGCATCCCGGAGCCGGCGCATGGAATCTGGATTTTTCAGAACGTGGATCATCCAGCTTTCAGCAGGTTTGATCCCGTATTCCGCCAGCTTTGCCTTGTAGCCTGCGAGTTTCGGGTCATTCGGGGCAAGGGCGCCGATCAATCCGATGCGGCGATGTCCGTGGACGGTGATCAGATGCTCTGCAAGCATTTCAGCACCCCTCCGTATATTGATGCCGTATGGTCCGTGATCGCCGGTCATGAGGATCGGCAGGTCATAAGACTTGGACAGGCGGGCATTGTCGCAGCGCAGAAAGATGATGCCGTCCGCACACCTGCTGGAGAACTGCCGTATCAGAGCGTCCTGATCTTTTTTCGCCTTCTGCATCGGCATGCTCGTGATGAAAGTTTCAAATCCTTCGGCGTTCAGCGTTCTTACGACACAGTTCAGAAGCTCCGTATTGGGAGCGATCATAAATGACGGCTGCACGATTCCGATGCTGCGTGACATGCCGCCGCGCAGGGCTACCGCCATGATGTTGGACTGATATCCCATTTCCCGGGCAACCTGCCTGACCAGTGCTTTCGTTTTTTCCGAAACTTTCGTGGTTCCATGCGAATAGCCGTCCGGTTTGAGCGCCAGAGACACCGCCTGCATCGAGACGTTGCATTTTTCCGCGATATCTTTAAGAGAAACTCCCCGCATGAACAACTCCTTAAATTGAACGTTAAATTTATTATAATCGAAAAATTGGAAAAAACAAGGTCCCTTTCCTGAAAAAATACATTTTTTTTGAGATCTCTGGGAATATACGCCACTGAGCGGTGAACGGATGCACTCTTTGGAAAACGCGGTTCTTTCTACTGGAATGAGTTGAAACAACTTCGCGCGGAACTATGCCGGGGAACATCCGGAATAATTTTTTCTTTTCCGGTTTGCATTTTCATGACGGAAGGATTAAGCTATTGCAGTAACATGGAAAACGGGAGAGCTGGCGATGAAACCGGGTGATTCTTTTGATTGTCCGCACTGCGGAAGAAATACCTTTTTGAAAAAGGAGACGGTCATGGAGGGGTGGACCAGAAAAGGCGAGGTCCTGAAATGTGTTTCCTGCGGCGCCGTGATTGAGGAGCTGAAAGAGGAAAAGACCGGGAAAAAAGTCTCTCCTCTGGAAAATGACGCGGCTCTGAAGTTCAAGAGTCTGCTGGGGGAGGAGTTCGGGAAGAAACCGGAGATCAAGGCTGCGGCGGATGAAAAGAAGTTCTGCCGGGACTGTGCGCACCTGATCGCGCATCCGTTCCTGACGCGGTGCATGAAGTTCGCCAAAGAT
Organism: Lentisphaeria bacterium; assembly: GCA_019408975.1. Classification (GTDB taxonomy): domain Bacteria; phylum Verrucomicrobiota; class Lentisphaeria; order Victivallales; family UBA1829; genus UBA11452. Next base: position 27,437 of record DXVA01000001.1, read on the forward strand.
GTCAATCCGATGGATGACTGTCCGTCATTCACCCCGAAAAAAGAGGAGTGAGCCATGATCATTGAACCGCACATCCATATGTATTCCAGGACGACCGATGATTATCAGGCAATGTTCAGGTCGGGCATCCGCGCCTGTGTCGAGCCCTCTTTTTGGATGGGATGCAACCGCCGTTACGCAGGAACGTTCTTCGATTATTTTCAGCTGATTCTTGAGTTTGAAACAATTCGCGCGCGCCGTTTCGGCATTGATCATTACGCCGCGATTGCCCTGAATCCGAAAGAGGCGGAAGATACGGTGCTGGCAAATGAAGTGATCGACGGGATCGAAGCGTATCTGGATCATCCCCGCTGTGTCGCGCTCGGAGAGATCGGGCTGAACAATATCACGGAAAACGAGCGTGCGGCATTCGAGCGCCAGCTTGCGATCGCACACCGGAAAAATATGCCCGTCATCATCCATCTTCCCCATGTGAATAAGGAAAAAGGGATCGAGTGGACTGCGGACGTGATACGGAACGAGGGCATCGACGTGACGAAAGTTCTGATCGACCACAATACGGAGGCCTGCATGAAACAGGCGCGCGATACCGGATGCTGGACAGGCATGACGGTATATCCGGTCTCGAAGCTGAATCCGCAGCGTGTTTCGGCATTGATCCGCGAATACGGTTCGGAGCGCATGATCGTGGACGGTTCCGCCGACTGGGGCGTATCCGATCCATTGAGCCTGGTGAAAACCGCCGCGTTCATGAAGCAGGACGGGCATTCCCTTGAATCTGTCAACAGGATTCTGTTTGACAACCCGAACCGTTTTTATTCCGCCTCTCCGAACTGGAAGCCTGAATTTGACATCCAGCCCCTGCGGATTGAAGAATTCCAGCGGTGATCCGGTTATCTATACACAATCCGGCGCAGGCGGGAGAACCATCTGCACCGGATTGTATTTTGACGCTCCTGCGGAACTTTCTGCCTGTTCAGGTTTTCACTGTCAGCGGTTTCTGAAAACAGGATTGCGTCAGATGATTGCGGGATAAATTCTGATTTTCATTCCGCCTGCGTTTTGGAAGACTCCTTTTGCATCTCCGCTCAGTTCAGGCGTCAGGGTGTATTCTCCCGGAGTGAGCCCCGATGTTTTAGCCGGATACGGAAGGACTGCTTCCCTGCGGGAGCGGCTTTGAAGTCATATTTCACTTTCCCGTTTCTGTCCCGCAGACGGAACGTAATCCCGTGGTTCCGGATTTCCAGAGGTGAAACATTCAGCTCGGCAATGGAGGATACGATGTCTCCGGATGCACACTCCAGAACCGGAGATTTGAATTCGACTGCCGCATCGTTGCGCCGCATTCACCGGGTCCGGACGTCATACAGGGGATTTTTGCCGACGAGCGCATGAAATTCCTGTCCCCGGCGCGGCAGAAGCCGGACCGGTGCAAGTTCCCGCCCGTCGAAAGTGGGCCTGATCTCCTCTTCTCCGAAGGCGAGTTTCAGCACGACCTGTTTTCCGTGTTCCGTTTTTCCCAGCGGGCGCGCGGCCTCCTGTCCGGAGAAACGGAATACGAGCGTCCCGTTTCCCCGCTCCGAGCGGATTGCGGCCCGGAAAACGCCCGCCTGAAGGAATGTGTGCTCTCCCACCCGCTGCGTGATCCGCATGACGAGTTCGAGTTCCCCCCGGAACGGCGTTTTGAGCGCCAGCGGAATGAGAACCGGGGCATCCTGCCTGTATACACCCCGGACACCGCCGCATTTGTCAACAGTGAAGATCAGTTCCGGCTTGTAACGGACTCTGCATTGAAACAGGCTCAGTTTCCGTTCGTCGATTCCTCTTCCGGGACCGGCCTGCAGCTCGAACTCCGTTCCGGATGGGATGGCCCCGATATCGGCAGAAGCGTCCTGCTCCTCCAGCATCAGAGTTCCCTTTCCGATCAGCGGGCTGTTTCCGTTCAGGCGATAGTCTCCGTTTTCGTAATCCCGGAAGCCGACTTCTCCTGCGGATTTCAGGGTTGCCCCGTTTCCGGCGGAAACGAGGTCTTTGTGCGGGTCGTCCGCGCGTGTGAGGTTCCAGTTGCGGAAAAATTCAATCAGGCTGCCGCGCCATTCCGGTTTGTAGTGCATCCCGTAAGTCTGGTTCAGATTGTTGAAAAAGCGGAAATTGACGAGTTCCCGCTTTGCCGGGCCGTAGACCGGCTGGGGCGTCGTGAGCAGATTGTGCTCCGGCTGGAGAATCGTGTTGTTGAACACCAGGAATCCGGGATCGGGAACCGTGACGGCCCGTTTGGAGATTCGCGATTCCTGTTCTGCGGTCGTTGTACTTCCCATGTGGGGATAGGTCCAGTTCTGCCCGCTTGCGCCGAGCTTGAAGACTCCCAGGGACCCGCCGAGTGCTTTCCGGAGCGGCGCCAGCGCCGGAGTTTCCGTGAACAGATTCCGGTAGATGAAGACCGGGCCCGGCCATGGGGTTCCGCACAACGGCTGCCAGGAGACCGCTTCGACGTTGTCCTCGAACAGATTGCCGTACACACGGACATCCGCCGCGTGATTTTCCGTTTCGACGGCGTTGTCCACGATCCGGCGGAAAATGTTGCCGTATACGCGCAGATGTTTCGCCCTGTCGACACACCAGCTGGAAAAGCCTTCGAAGGAGTCCTCCACGATGCAGTCCCGCACGTGCCAGTCGGACCGGACACCGCCGATGATTCCTGTTTCATAGCATTTGAACGGTCTCCGCATGTAATCCGTGTTTTTTCCTTTGTAGCCCCAGAAGTAAAAACGGAATTTTTCGGCGGTTTCGGTTCCGTGATGCTGCCTGATGATCCGGTTCGTTTCCTGAAACACAGGGAACTGGTCGTAGACGCAGTTTTCCACGAATACGCCGCTTCCGCCGGCTACTCCGAAGCGGCATCCCTTGAAGCGGCAGTTCCGCACGACGAGCCGTTCGCCCCGGTTTCCGACCCCGGCCATGGCGGGTGTTTCAAACGTGATGCCGTCGATGATGATGTGCGCTTTTCCCTTGATGTCAATGAACAGGTTGGCATCGCCCGGCTTTGTCAGGTGATGGCCGTTGGCTCCTTTCGATGCGGGAGGCGCGATGGAGAAAACGTGCCGGTTCGGGTCCGGCGATCCATACATCCCACCGGTGTGCAGGCGGACGTAAAGGCGTTTTGCCTTTTCGTCGTAGGTGTAGCCGTTGAACGGTCCCGGGTAGCCGTCTTTCAACGTGAAACTGCGGAGCCCGTCCACATCGTAGTATCCGCCGAAAAGATCGATCCGTTCATCGTACAGAATACGCGCCGGGTAATGGTCGAACGGAATGCTGTAAATCTGGTGTTCCGCGTCTTCGAGCTTCCAGACAACCTTTTTTTCACGCACGGCCCTGTCCGCCGCAGTGAGAACGACGCGGCCGTCTGCCCGGAACGTGACCGGAGCGTTTTCCGTCCCGCCGCGCGAAAGGACGACGTTTTCATAGTAAACGCCGGGCGCGATGATGACACTGTCGCCGGGATTCACGGAATCCGCCGCTTTCTGGATCGTGGCGAGCGGGCGTTCCGGCGAAAGCCCGTCGTCGGCGTCGTTTCCGGTTTTGCCGTTTACGTAGCGGGTGGCGGGAGCCGGGGCTGACAATGCGGATTTTCCGCTTTTCTCCGTCGGAAATCTGACCTTGCAGAGCGATTCGAGCTCCGCATTGTTCAGCGCACGGTCGAAAACGGAGAGCGCGAGAATCCGGGTTCCCGCCGGAGCGAAGAAGCCGCACTTTTTGCTGCTGAAGCGCCTTCCGCCGATTGAAAGAAACCGTTCCCCGGCGTTCGGCGCGAGCCGCCGGACCGCCGAGGCGTCCGCCCTGCCGTTCCGCAGTAAGACGCCGTCGCGCACTCGGAACAGATCAAAACGCAGTTCCTCACCGGGGATGAAACGGAGAATATATTCCACTTCGGTCTCCGGCGGCAGTTTCAGAGAGGTGGAGTCCAAAAAAAGAAAACTGTTTTCCCTGCTGCCGTCGGAAAGGAGCAGGGACGGTCTGCCGCCGTCCGGAGAATACGGCGTTTTCTCCGCGAACCCCGCCTCGTATCCGCGCAGTCCGTTTTCCGTGCGGAAACGGGAGATGAGCGCACCCGTCGGCGAATCCGGATACCTCACCCGGACCCGGACTGTCTGCGCTCCGGTGTGCCGCCAGGGATGGGCGAGCAGTGTTTTTCCGTCCAGTACCGTCGGGATCGTCGTTTTTCCCGCGACGCCCCGTTCGGAGAAGGTTTTTACATTTGTGATTTCCGCTCCGCGGAGCAGGATGGTGACGAATGCCAGAAACAGCGAAAGATGACATTTCATAGAATTTTCCTTGTTGTTTTTATTCCCGTGCGCGTCTGGAGATTTCTCAGTCGTAATCCGCCCAGAAGCTGACATTCCGATTGCTTTGGTTCGATGCAAGGCTGACGGTTGAAATTCTGGTGGAGCCCCAGGATTCCACATGGCCGTCAACGAATGCGATGTTCGCATAGCTGCCGTGTCTTCGGGCGATGTTGCCCTGATTCATAAGATGCAGCGCCCTGTAATTGTAGGACGTTTCCCCGTTGTTGCGGACGCAGGAGAAATCGGAAACCAGCACCCGCCACGACGCGCGACGGACATTGCTCATTTTATTGTAGCCGTTGTTGTTGAGCATGGTCAGGCTGAAACAGAGACGGGCGTTGAAGGAGTAACTGAAATTCGGCATGTTTCCGTCGTTGGGCGCGGTGAATCCTTCGCCGTCGCGTCTTCCCGCCGGACAGACTGCGAACGGAGCGACGTCGTGATTCTTTGCCTCGCTGTCGTCGGCGACAATATAATTTTTGCCGTTGTCCACATATGGGAGCAGAGTCTTGTCAAAACGGCCAGGAGAGACCGGGCCAAAGAAATAGCGCGGTGTGTAGTAGGAGTCCTTCTGGTCGGCGCTGTTGTAGATTTTGCCCCAGCCGTTGAAACAGTCCGCATAATTCATCATCGCCAAAGAGAGCGTTTTCAGATTCGACATGCATTGAATACTCTGCGCTTTTTCCCTGGCTTTCGCCAGCGCGGGCAGGAGCAGAGCGGCAAGTATGGCGATGATTCCGACGACGATGATGAGTTCCAGAATGGTGAAATTCATTCGGAGCCGGTAAAGGGCGGGGATGCGGCGCGGTTGTTGTTCCTGTTTTTTTTGCGGCATAAGTGAAAGCATTACGTCATTCCTTGTTTGGGGTTTCTGTTTCGGCGGCAAACCACCTTGTGCACCGGTATTGGTCTCCGTTCCGGGATAATGGGCGAAGATCGCATCAGAATGAGACTTTTTTGATCTTTCGATCCCCGCTTCTGTTTTTATTATAAGTAAAAAGTCCGAAGTGACAAGAGGGGAAAAGTCTGTTTTTATCACTTTTTTGGCGAAAATATCAAGATAAACGCGGTGAGACGAAAAAATAATACGGGGAAAACTGATTTGATCTCTGCTTTTCCGTTCAGATGAAACAGATTCGTGAAATGCACTGGTCGAAACTCTCCTGTCCGCTGAGGATGTCGATTTCAACCCGCAGAAAGAGAATCTGGATGTCACGCCGGTCCAGGCGCGGCATGCGCACCGCGTCTTTTTCCGTTGTCATGATGAACTCCGCACCTGCCGCTTTGGCGTCGTTGACGAAGTCGATCATTTCCTGCTGCCGGTAGCGGTGGTGGTCCGCAAAGTGTTTTTCAAGGACGATCGTTCCGCCGAATTCGCAGAGGAACGCATTGAAGCTTGCCGGATTCGCAATTGCCGAGATCGAAGCGATTTTTCTGCCCTTGAGCTCCGAGAGCGGAAGACGGCGCCCTCGGTCGAAGACATCCTCCAGATATTGCGGGCGGTGGCAGCATTCGATGATTTCCGCACGGTGGTTCTGCCGCCGGAGAAACGCTTTCAGATGGCGCAGTTTTGGAGAGCCGTCCGATTTCGTCAGGAAAATATAGTCGGCGCGCTTGATGTTCTTGATCGGTTCGCGC
>DXVA01000001.1:33427-50922 GCA_019408975.1 Lentisphaeria bacterium
ATGTTGATGTGCGCCTTGAGACGCAGATACTGGAAGCCGTCGTCAAGAATCAGGGTATCGGTGCCGAACTCGTCGATGGCGTACAATCCCGATTTGACACGGTCTTTGTCAACCAGAACGACAACGTTTTTCAGGTTGGAGGCGAGCATGAACGGTTCGTCGCCCGCCGTAATGGAGTCCAGCAGGAGGTCTTTGCCGTCGGATACCACGCGCGGAGGGACTTCCATTTTCTTCGAGGAGAATTTTTTGCGCAGTTTCGCCCAGAGCGACCGTTTGTCACGGCTCCGGTATCCGCGGCTCAGGACGGCGACCTTGCGCCCTTTTTTGCTGAGGGTTTTCGCGAAAACTTCAACGACAGGCGTTTTTCCCGTTCCGCCGCAGGAAAGGTTGCCGATGCTGACCACCAGACAGCCGATCGCACGGTTGCGGATCACGCGGTTGTCGTACATCCAGATACGGAACTGAACCAGCCGGCGGTAGATGCGCGAACCCATGAACAACGCGCCTTTGGCAAGGTTGCCGAGGCTGTCGTGGCGACGTTCGCGGATGATCTCGATAAACGCCTGTTCTATCTTTTCTCCGATTTCACGGATGGTCATATTCTTATTTCTCCCGTTGACTCCGAAATATAGCGCCGGAACATTCAAACATCAAACAAGTGTCAGCATATTCTGATGAAAGTGCCGCTTCTTTCTGGCGTCTTTTCCAAACCGCACTCATAGGAAAGCGTCCCGTTGACCCATACCATGCGGATTCCTGACGCCGGTTTATGAGGTTCCTTGAAATCCGCGTTTGCATGGAAATCCGCTTCGTCAAACAAGACAAGGTCGGCAAAGGCGCCCACCCTGACGATGCCGCGATTTTTCAGCGAAAAGACGGATGCCGGAAGCGATGTGACGCGCCGGACCGCCTCGCTCATGCCGGAGTCCGCCGCGACCCGTTTCATGAATTCAGGGAAAGAGCCGAAACCGCGCGGATGGCTTCGCCCGATGGATTCATCGAAAGGGCGTGCCGACTCGTCGGTGCCGCAGCAGACCCATTCCTCCGCGAGAATGCGTTTCAGGTTGTTTTCCGACATCCCCGCAAATGCCGCCATTGTCCCCGGAGCGTCTTTCGCCATGAGAGCGACACAGAAGTCCTCCGGCTGCATTCCGAGTTGCTCTGCCGCCTCCGCGATGGTCTTTCCAGAGAGACAGGCATATTCCCTGCAACTGGAAGCGGTCAGGATGATGGAGTTCCAGTCTCTGCCGGATTTTGCCAGTTCCCGTGCTGTTTTCTCCTGTTCTCCGGGATTTTCGCTCAGTGTCCGGCGGATGGAAATATCATCCATCGCGTCATAGGGCGGCGGCAGGATCACACTGAGGCTGGTCTGCGAACGGATATAAGGATAGCGATCCGCAGTAAGCCGGATTCCGCGTGATCGGGCGCTTCGGATCAGTTCCAGCGCCCGGTCCAGTTTGTGCCAGTTGCGCGGGAGCGCTGTTTTCAGATGGCTGACCTGAAGTTTGCGGGAACCGTTTTCCGCCAGAAAAACAGCCTCTTCCAACGCTTCCGTCAACTGATCTCCCTCACTCCGCAGATGAGTGGCGTAAGGACGGTCAAACTTTTTCAGGACGGACATCAGATGAAGCAGTTCCTCCGTATCTGCAAATCTGCCGGGGGTGTAAAGAAGTCCCGTGGAAAAACCTGCCGCCCCCTGATGCAGAGCTTGCCCGAGCAGTTCCGCCATACGATTCAGTTCGGTGGAGGAAAGTATTCTTTCCCCGTATCCGCTGATGTTGGCGCGCAGAGTGTTGTGACCGCAGAGAGAGGCGATGTTGATCGCCGGTCCACGGCGGTTCAGCTCTGCCGCGTAATCGCCCAGAGTGTTCCAGACAACCGGAACGCGATAAGCGGCATAGAGTCTGTTCAGATGTTCCCTGACTTCATCTGTAAGTACCGGAAATGCGGAGAGCCCGCAGTTGCCGGTGATTTCCGTCGTGACTCCCTGCGAGATTTTCCCGTTTGCTTCCGGTGCGGCAAGAATTGACACGTCCGAATGCCCGTGGGCATCGATGAACCCGGGGGAGAGTGAAAGCCCGTCCGCGTGGATTTTGTGAAAACCCGTCCGATGCAGTTTTCCGGCAGGCGCAACGGCGGCGATCCGGTCTTCTGTTACCGCGATATCCGCCGGATAAGGCGAATGCCCTGTTCCGTCATAGAGAAGCGCGCCGCAGATTATGAAATCGTTCATCGGTCCAGAATCTCTTTTGCCGCGTCATCCGCCGCACTGTTGAAGCGTTTCGAGGCATCGTCGTAGAGTTCCGACCCCGTGCTTCGCAGTTCTTCCTGAATACGCTTCGTCTTCGCCTCGATATCGTCTGCGACTTCATCGGATTTCTGCTGATAGAATTTTTCACCTTTTTTTCTGGTGTCTCTGCCGAACTCGACTGCTTTCTGTTTGACCTCCTGACCGAATTGCGCCGCCTGTTCCGAGAGTTCTTCGGTTTTCAGGCGTGCGCGCGCTTTGAGGTCCTGTTCCCCGTATTTCGACTTGTCGCCGACAGCGGTGAACATGAGGCTGAAATGTTCGCGGCATTTGAACCACGAATAAGAAATTTTGCTGCGTGCGCGTTCAAAGAAACCGTCGACCTCCTGTCCTGTCTGCTGGAATGCATTGTATTTCGGCCGGCTTTCCGCATTGGAGCCCGGCGTTTGCGCGGAGAGAAGAAAGAGGTGCAACAGAAGCATCGTGACTGTTATTGTTTTTACCATCAACAGCGGCTCCTTTCTGCCGTATCAGCCTGTCCGGGGAGAAACGAAAGCGGTGAACAACAGGCTCACCGCTTTTCGATTTCGAAAATATTTTCATGCAGGGCTTTTCGTTCTGCCGTTTACCAGCGGATCAGCATGGCGCCCCATGTGAGACCGCCGCCGAAAGCGGTCAGCAGGATATAATCGCCGCGTTTGATTTTCCCCGCGCGGCAGAGTTCATCCAGGCAGATTCCGATGGACGCCGCCGAAGTGTTGCCGTATTTGTCGATATTGACATAAACCCGTTCTTCGGGGATCGTGAGACGCTGTGCGACAGCGCCGATGATACGCAGATTCGCCTGATGCGGGATGACCCATGCCACATCTTCGGATTTGACTCCGGATTCCTTCATGGTGTTGCGGCAGGCGCCGACCATTCCGTTGACCGCCAGTTTGAAAGTTTCCTGCCCGTTCATTTTGATGTAGTGCTGACGCTGTTCCACGGTATCGTGGGACGCCGGCATTGCAGAACCGCCCGCGGGGAGATAAAGCAGTTCGGAATAGATTCCCGCGGCTCCGAGTTCGGAGGCAATCAGGCAGTCTTCGGATTCGGGAAGCGTATCGTCGCGTTCAAGAATTACGGCGCTTGCACCGTCGCCGAACAGAACGCAGGTGCCGCGGTCCTGCCAGTCGACGATGGAGGACAGTTTTTCGGCGCCGATCACGAGAGCGTATTTATATTTTTTGTAGGAACGGAGCATTCCCACCGCGATCTCAAGAGAGTAGAGCAGTCCGGAACAGGCAGCCACCACATCGTAGCACACGGCTTTAGCGGCTTCGATTTTCTTCTGCACGAAACATGCGGTGCTCGGAAATGCCTTGTCACCGGTAACGGTTGCCACGGAAATGAAATCAATCTGATCCGGAGTAATCTTTGCCATCTCCATGGCGCGGCGGGCAGCCTGGACAGCCAGATCGGAAGTCGCGACACCGTCCGCGGCGATATGACGCTGCTTGATTCCTGTGCGCGTCGTAATCCATTCGTCAGAAGTTTCAACCATTTTTTCCAGATCCGCATTCGTGAGAATCTTTTCCGGTGCGTAAGAGCCTGTTCCTATTATTCTGATTGCCATTGGATACTCCGATTATTTTTTAATGGGCGAGCCCGGTTGTATGCTTATCATCCGAAGATGAGGAATGTTCATATTTTGCGGCAAAGGAGGCTTTGTCGACGCCGCATTCGTAAATACGCCTGCTGATCAGTTGAGGCATTTTCAGACGGGCGAACTCGTTAGCTACGCGGATCGCATTCTTGACCGCCTTCGGAGTGGAGCCGCCGTGACCGATGATGCAGACACCATTGAGTCCGAGAAGCGGGGCTCCGCCGTATTCATCGGAATCACCATATTGCTTGAGCTCGCGGAAAGCCGACTGCGCCAGTGTCGCACCGATTTTGCGCATGGCATTTTTCATGAGAACCTCTTTCAGCCAGTGAATCGTCGCCATGGCAAGGCTCTCCGAGGTTTTCAGCAGGACATTGCCGACAAAGCCGTCGCAGACCACAACATCGCATTCTCCGGTAAAGGTGTCATGCCCCTCTACATTGCCGATGAAATTGATCGGCATTCTTGAAAGAATCTTGAAAGTCTCTTTGGTGAGTTCGTTTCCTTTGATATCCTCGCCGCCTACGGAAAGAAGCCCGATCTTCGGGTTTTCGATTCCAAGCCCGAGTTTCGCATAAAGCTCGCCCATGACGGCGAACTGAGCGAGGTTCAATGGAGTGCAGTCTGTATTGGCGCCGGCATCGGCAAGGATCCATTTACCCGTCAGATTCGGCATAATGGAACCGATGCAGGGACGGTCAACGCCGTCCACCATGCGCATTTTGATTTTGGACGCCGCCACTGCCGCGCCGGTATGCCCGGCGGAAGCCACGGCATCCGCTTTGCCTTCCGCCACCAGAGTGGCGCAGACCGTAATGGACGAATTTTTCTTTGCCCGGATCGCGGCTGTGGACGGGTCCGACATTTCTACGACAGTTTCAGCATGAACCAGTTCCAGACGGTCGGACGGCACAAGGTTCATTTTTTCCATGTAGTAAGAGAGTTTTTCCTTATGCCCGACCAGAAGAATCTCGACGTCCGGGATCTCTTTCAGGACACTCTGGATTGCCTCCATGACTACTGCGGGAGCGTAATCTCCTCCCATTGCATCAACTGCGATCTTCATCCTGGAGAGGCTCCGCTTATTCTACCGTTTTGATCTGTCTGCCTTTGTAGGTTCCGCAGTGTTTGCAAACCGTATGCGGTGCAGCAGGTTCTCCACAGTTTGTGCAGAATGTCGCCTGAACGCCTTTGTAACGGTTGTGAGCCTGACGCTGGCGTCTTTTCATTTTCGATACTTTTCTCTTCGGAACTGCCATTTTTTTATCTCCTTATAAAAATAATTCTTGTCCGATTTCAACTTATGAACTATTAAATTTAGCATATTCTGCCGCTTTTTCAACCCCGCCGTTTCAGAAAGTATGAAAAATCCTTGCATCAAAACGGGAAAATGCGAAAAATAAAACGGCGCATCCTTGACAGAAAAAGAGATGCGCCGGGGAAAACGGGAAGGAGGATTATTTTCCGGGAACAGCCTCCAGTTTCAGGTTTCTGAACACCAGTCCGTTTCCGCCGGACTCCACCAGCAGTCCGGCTTTGACCGTGCCTTTCCACCAGTTCTTGACGGAGGCTGACGGAACTTCACCGGGCTCGATTATGACTTCAATCTTTGCCCAGTCCGGCGCCAGGAGCTGTTTAGGCGTCCCCGCATAGATGGCTGACCAGCCTGCACGGTGTTCCCGGACTGTGGTTCCCGCCGGGAAATTTCTGCCGCAGGGATGGTTCAGCGCAAGCTCCCAGACTCCATTTTTATTGACGAGGGATTTTGCGCCGGTTTTACTGACATTGAAGTTCGGAAGATCGGAGAGCCTGCCGGACGGGTCCGTATCGAATGCCGCGACACACAGCGGTCCGCCTTTCCATTTTGAAGCGTCTTTCAGCTTGATGACCGTGTCGGCGGCGTTGCAGTCGGCGGTGAGCTCCGTATCGGTTCCCGGCACAACATTGATATGGACCGCCTGTATCTGCGAGTTGTTTGTGGCGGGATAGACTCCGAAGCGGAAGTAATCGCCGTTTCTGCTGTTGGCGGCCGCTTTGAATTCGCCGGACAAACGGTAGCGTTTCTTCGTGTCAATATTGAGTTTCCGTTTGCTGTACAGAACAGCGCGCCCGTTGACGGTTGTTTCCCCGTTGTTGATGCTTGCCTTGCCGCCGCCGATAAAATCATCCGGTGCGGATGCCGTGATGAATTCACCGCCGGAAAGCAGGGCGGCAGTCAGAAGCATGGTTCCTGTCAGAATCATCTTTTTCATTTTCTGAATTTCTCCTTTTTATTGTTTTTCGGCATTATGCCTGATTTCAAATTTGCGCAGCAGCCCCGAATAGAAGTTTGCATTCGGCGGCAGTCCGAATTCCGGTTTTGTGTGCCCTCCGAAGATACTCGGCTTGAAGTAGAGCGGAACCAGCGGAGAAGCGATTTTGTAACTTCGGCTTCTCCCATTGACGTGAAATGTCAGCTGCTTCTGATCGAATGCAATCGTGACAGCCGACCATTTTCCGGGTTCCAATTCAAATCCGGATGCGAAGGAATGCACTTTGAGATTCTTGTCCGCGAATGCCGCATAAAGACGGTTGTATTTCACATAAATCGTAACGGAGCCCAGAATCCAGCTGAAATGGCGGAACAGGACATACGGTTTTTCCTGCGCATCCGGTTTGACCTCGAAATTCATTGTGAAACTCCCGCGGGGAAATGCTTCGCGCGGGAAATTGATGTAGGAGATGCCGCTGAACCGGAGCGCCGGAACGCCTTTTTCATCTTCGGCATAGGCTGGAGCATAGGATTGGTTTTTCGGCAGTGGCATGGTATGTGCGGGTTCATCGTAGACGAAGCCGCCGCCGAGCTGGGCGTCGAAGACGGGGGCGAAGCTGTTTTTCAGCAGGGCGCCGCATTCCGGATTGATTGCGTAGCGCAGATCGGGGATGCGCGCAGCGGGAACATCGACCGTTATGATCCTGCCGCTTGTTTCGGAATGGATGTTCAGCTTTTCCGATGCCGGCGGAACCGGATCGGGAAGCACTGCACGTCCGCGCCAGATTTTTCCGCTTATTGTAACGGCACGAAGCTGAAACACGGGATACCGGTGCAGGCTTCTGACTTCGGTGCGGAAGGATGTCGTATTTTTCCCGATCTGCGGCGGAATGTCGGGGAGTGTATGGCAAACTTCCCAGTCGATGCGGCAGTTCTGATAGAGCTGTGCGTGTTTCTGGTGGTTCAGCAGGTCTTTGATTTTCAGGGTATGGCGCTCGCCGTTGACGGAGAAATGAATTTCGGCACGGTCCGCACTGCGGGGAATCGTAAGGAGCATTTTATTTTGCGCCGCCCAGACATGGGTATTGCTGTTGACTGTATCGCCGTTCTGCGACCAGCTGCCGAAACTGATATTCGCCTGTTCCCAGGGGCGGAATTTCCAGCCGGGGGCGTTGACGACCTGAATCTGCAGATTTCTCATTCCCGGAGTTCTGGTGGAAATGGTGCCGTTGACGACCAGATTTTTTGTCCGGTCGAATTCATTCGACGGATCGACGGCAAAGATTTCACGTCCGTGATCCGTGACTTCCAGCGATGCTAGCGGTTCGCCTGCATCGAATGAACCGCTGATTTCATAGACGCTGCCGCCGAGTTTTTTTACGTTGAATTCCGCTTTTGCCGGCGAGATCAGATCACGCAGCGGCTGTCTGGTTTCTTTGTAATTTGTGCAGACCGTGGGGTGGAAGCGGAACGTTTGCAACTGCTGGAACCGGAATTCCCTGCCGGCTGGATTCGCAACTTTCAGAATCGGGCGGATGACGGTCTGCATTGAGAACTGTTCGGTCGGAATCTGATAGGTGACGGCGCGGAGTTTGGAACGATCGAATGTTTCAACAGGAAAACTGCCGATTTCTTTGTCCGCGGCGTCAAGAAGCGTCAGAACCGCCTGATAGTGTTCCGCGTTTTGCGTATCTGGGACATTGAGCAGTTCGATCCGGATTGGCTCTCCGATGCGGTATGCTTCCCGCGAAGAAAAAATCAGAGGCGGAATCTCCGTGTTGTCACCCGGATTCGGGCACGGTGGCTCGCCTTTCAGGAGGTTGGAATAGTAGCGGATCAGGCGTTGAAGGGCAAGGGAATTGCAGAGAGTCGGCTGGAAACAGGTGTTTTCGTTGAACTCGTTCCATTCGAAGAACACGATGAAATCCGGATCAAGCTTGATGAGGCGGTCCAGCTGGAGGCGCAGCCTTGCCGTTCCGAATTCGCCGTGTGTGACGCCGGACATATGATTGACGTAGGCGTGCCTGATCACTGAACCGAAAAGCTTCTCCCTGAACTCTTTTTTTCCCATGGCTTCCTTTATCATCGGGAACAGATGTCGGTCGTAGATTCTGAAATCAGGTTCCGTCATATAGTTGTTTCTGCGGGTGTCGATTGTGAAAGGAATCTGGACGCCGTCGAACAGTGTCAGGACTTCCATAAGCCGTCTGCGGTATTTTTCCTGCGTATCAGGTGTCCATTTGCCTGTTTCGGTCATCTGAATCCGGTCCTGCCAGTCGATCAGAAGTTCTCCGGTGACGGCGAAAGTGTTGCCGAACTCTTTGCGGAGTGTATCCAGGAACTTCTTCATGGCTTCCGGTCTGATCTGCCCTGAATTGTAGGTCGTGACCGGGATGCGCCCGTTGATCTTCGCCGCATAAGGGGATTTCAGGGCGATATTCAGGATTTTTCTTGCCGTGTCCAGCTGTTTTTCGCTGGCGGCGAATGAGCCCATTTCACCGAATGCGAACTGCGGGAACTCAAGATGTCCTTTCGCCCGTGCCGGATCATTTTCCAGAAAACGGTTGACCGTCTGATAGAGTCCGAAGATGGGGAGGGCAAGGCTTCCCGCGCCGTCGAACCCGTATTGTTTCATGATTGCGATATCACGGAAATAGGATTCCCGAGTGTTGTATGCGAATTTTCCTGCCGGATAGCGGAGTGCGCGGTCGAAAAACAGCGGGCGGTCGATGTACATGCCGAGAAAATTCTGGAACAGTGCGTATTTATACTGGACTTCAGGATACATCATGACCTGCGGAGCGGCTTTCCCGCGTTTTTGGAAAGTGAGGTCGGGCGCATAGTCGTCCCGGGTAAAAGTGACTGCACCGGCGGAAAGAGAGCAGAGAAGCATTGCTGTCAACAGGCAGCACATTGGTGAAAGTTGTTTCATGAGCGGATTCCTTGTTTATTTGATGTTGAAGTAAATATTGTCGGTATTCCATGTATTCAGATTGTCGCTGCCGGCAGCATTTTTCACACAGTATAAATAATAATACGGCTGTTTGAACGTGGAAGCGTGTCCGTCCGACCAGCAGATATTGCCGCTGCTGCGGGAACGGTGGCGTTTGCCGGGGGAAGCTGTGGGCTGCTGTGTGGGGGTGATCCAGTGGCATGTTGCCAGCGACCTTATGTTGTCGGCATCTCCCAGCAGAAGTTTTGTGGACGGATTTCTGATATCGGCATTTCTGACGGGTGTCCCCGTCGTTCCGAATTTTGAGTTCATGCCATAGCCGCTGTACTGATAGAGATAGATGGTCGTCGGGTATATGAAACAGTTGAGCGCGCTGTACGGCGTTGCAAACTGTGTGTATTTTCTCGTCCCGTCATCGGCGGTATTGATTGCTGCCAGCGGACAGAAGAGAATCTTGTTGTTTTTCAGGTATCCGCCTTGACGGAGGTCGTAAGACCACACTGCGGTAGATGAATTTCCCGTGGAGGAGATCAGCGGAAATTGATTGTAATCCATTTCATAGCCAAAAAGAGACACGCCGACCTGTTTGATGTTATTGAGGCACCCTGCGGTATTTGCCTGATCCTTTGCCTTGTTCAGTGCAGGAAGCAGCATTGCCGCAAGAATGGCGATGATCGCAATCACGATAAGAAGCTCTATTATTGTGAAAATTCTTATTTTCACCCTGCGAAGTAAGAATATCGAACAAGGAAATAATCGGACAACGGGACATTTTTTCATTTTTATCATCCTTATGATTCTGATTTTTTGTAATTGCCGGTTGGAGCAGAGCTTTCTGTACCGTTTTCTGCCGGGGTTCATTTTTCTGCTGACCGGAGTTTTCCTTGTTTTTTCTGGCAATCAATAAACTTTCTGTTATTAGATTATAACAATTCCGGTTTTAAATGCAAGATGCGAAAGGTGTATATTCACATGAAAATGTTGAATATTTCTGTTTTTTTGAGAAATGCTCTTATGATCGGCATGGCACATCATCCTGTTTTATGCCGAGCCGCTGGCTGGAAGATGCGGGGTGATTCCGTTTATTCTGAACGACGATGGCATATTGCTGCTTTAGATACAGAACGGGATATAGTGCAGATGAGTCAGGAAGACATGAACTTACCTGTTATCCGAGGACAATCTGGCAGTGCACATTACTGACAGCGCTGTTTTCCTGCTGAAACAACATGATTTCTGTATTGTCGTGGAGTTACGTTATAACGTTTCTTGAACTCTCTGGAAAAGATGTGCATATCAGAATAACCGATATCAGCCGCGATTTCCTTGATTTGTTTTCCGGTTTCTTTCAGCAGTGTACATGCTTTAAGTAGTTTTTGCTGCATCAGATATTGCTTCGGAGACATATCATAATATTTGAAAAAAAGCTGGCTCAGTTGATAGGATGAAAAATTGCATTCTCTGGCAACATCGCTGATTTTTATCTTGCGCCCCGAATTGTAATTCAGTATGTGTACCGCTTTGGACAGTTCAACAGATATCATTTTATTCACATGGGAAGCCAGATAAAACAACAGTTCCAGTCCGATTCCGTTCATGGCGGGAATATTTTGTTTTTTACCTGATTTGATCAATGGTGAAATACGATTGTAAAAAGTCTGGATTGTCATTGGATCAATCCCGGAAATCAGGAGATTGTCGCCGAACAGGGAATAGATTAATGGCGTTGCAAGCGAACCCTTGACCCCGAAGGCAAATTTGTTCAGAGAAGCATCCAAGGTCGTCAGGCGATTGTCTTCGCCCTCCGGCAGTATCATTGCCATTCCGGGCGTCAGGTTATGGACATTGTTGTTTCGGATGATTTGCAAACAGCCTGAGAATGGGATTTCAATGCTGTTGATCGTTGTATTGGAATGTTTGAAATACCATCCGCTTCTGCAGATAGAATGTAATGTCCAGCCAAACCAGAGCGGATAATCACCATCCATTTCATAATAATTTTCAGAGTGAACCGCAAGTGGGCTCCTATCCGTTTCAAATTTGGAAAATGAATAGCCGTCATTTCCTTTGATTCGCATCTTTTTTCTCCTTGACTGAACTTCAGTTATTATAATGTGCTTTTTTCTCAATCCAATTCGATATTGAAAAAAAGTTCCTTTTTTTGTTTTTTTCATCACATTATAAGCTTTGTTTCCATATTGTTTTATTATGGCTTCAAGTATATAATATAGGAACAAGCATTCATTATATAAACACAGAGCAAAAAGGAGCTGAAATGAAAAGAAAAATGAATCTATCGGAAGTATCCGTGAATACCAGCAGCCAGGATTCTGAAGATTTATCCGGTTCCTGCATTTGTTTTCTTTTTCACAACGGAGAAAGAATGATTTTTACTTTGATCGAGCTCCTCATTGTTATAGCAATCATCGCAATTTTAGCGGGAATGCTCCTGCCTGCATTGAAAGCTGTAAGGGAAAAAGCACAGGGAGTCAGCTGTGTCTCCCAGGCGAAACAGATCGCCCTTGCCGGGAACATGTACAGCAATGATTATCAGGGGCGTGTTCCACTTGGCATGTGGTCTGGCAACGTCAATTATTTTCGCCTGCTGCGTGATAACAATTATGTGACAGGCAAAATCATGGCATGCAGTTCCTCCTTGAGCAATATCTTCCATGATACCAACGTCAACCGCCCTCCGATCGGAACCCTGCTGAGTTATCAGGTCAATGCCCTGCTCGCTGGCGGCGTTACCCCGGCGTGGGCAGTCGGGACTAAAACCAATAAGAAGCGTGACAGTATCAGAGAACCTTCCCGCACGATTGAATTCCGTGAATCAAACTGGGACAATGTCAAAATGATCCACAAACTCGACAGCGTGGAAAACATCTGGTATCTCTGCTACGTTAAAGGCGGCGATGAAAGAACACTGCTGTTTACCACTGCCAGCAGGCGGCATTCTTATGCAGGGAGTACTGCCATGGTGGATGGAAGCGTAGAATTGCTGAAACCCCAGCAGTTGATTCCGGATATGGTGAAGGGCAGAGGTGCCTATCTCTGGTATTGAACAGGAAATAGGAACCATAAACAGAAGAAAGGTCGGCAATATGAATTATTTTTTGTTATCCGCTGCAACTCTTTTCTGCGGGGTTGCCGTCATGGGCGGTCAGACATTCACGCAGGATAAGATGAATGTCCGCTACATGCGCGGGGCTTCGGTGGCAGACGATCCCACTGCGCCCTCCGGGAAAGTAGCCAAAGTTGGACGCGACTGGAGCATACAGTGGTTTCTGGAACCCCGGAAGCCGGTTGCAATGGATTATACCAGGACTTATGATGTGCTGGCGCTCTGCAAAGGAGACTTCACAATGGGCATCTACGGAGTTCAGCGTTCCGGATACGTCACGCCCTATCGGATGATTTCGACTCCGGTATGGAAGCAAATCCGTCTGGTACGTGACCGGATTCATCCCCGTGATTACCTGACCACCGACGGAATCGGCAAACCAGGCAGCGTTGCCGCTGTCACTTTTGTCGAACATCCGCTGAGCCCGGAAGAACTTGCGGTTCAGAAAGAAAATCTTCCTGCCGTTCACATTGATGCGGAACAGGCAGCATCGATTTGTTTTCAGGGAGTTTTCGATCAGCCTGTGGAACTGTTGACCGGTATGGGCAAAAACAAATTCTGCCCTGAGCCCGAATTGATCGCGGAATCCGTCAGCAGATCCGGAAAGATATGTTCCAGCAGAATTGCACTGGGCGTCGGCAGTCTGGTCATTCCACCGGGAACAAAAGCTGATCCGGTGGTGCAACTGGTCTTCCGCACAACCGGAAAAACGGGACGCACCATTGCGGATATTGCGTTCCGTACACCGGAAAATCCGAAGTTCCGCGTCTTCAGTCATTCGGTGAAACTCGGTGAGATCAACTGCTATGATATCATCCGGACGAACGAACAGATGCGTCTGCTGTATAATTGCAGCAACTTCAACGTCGCACGGGAAAAACTGTTTGCCGGCTATACGGGGAACTTCATGGTCATCCCTGAGTCCGCCATGCGGAAAGTCTTCGAATATGACATACGCCCGGAATGGTCAGGCAGAACAACTGCCGGAGAATTGAATCTCTCGCTGGCAGGAAGAGAAGCCGAACATCTCCAGCTGGTGATCGTTCCCCGGACAGACAAACCGGAAAAACTGAAGATCCGCTGGATCCCGCAGGACGGCGCTTCCCCGGACGTGAAGTTTGAAACAGTCGCCTACATCCGTTCCGACCGTCGTGCCTATCCGCAGGTCAATGAAAGGACGGCGTATTATCCGGATCCCCTGCTTCCTCTGTTGAACTCTGAAATACGGCTGGGCGGTAAGAACCTGCCTCTCTGGGTGACGATCGAAGCGGACAGCAGAATAAAAGCCGGAACATACCGCGGACAACTGCTCATCTCAGGCGAAACCGGTAATCCGGTTTCGATCACATTGAATATCACGGTCCGGAAATTCTCTCTGCCGGAACGTTCGCAGTTCCGCACCTGTTTCTTCCTGAACCGCGTCTTCATGCTGGAATATTTCAATATCAAAGACTGGCAGGGCGAAAAAGACATGTCCCGCAAGATCATTGAGATTTCCGCGAAAAACCGTCTGACCCTGATGCCCATGCTGGAACATCGCCCGACCTGGCTTCAGCCGAACTGGACCGCGACCAGAGACGCGCAGGGCAGGTATCATTTTGACTTCACCAAAGAAAACGAAATCACCCGGATGATCCTTGACGAATTTCATGGAACCGGTTATAATGTCGCTCCCAGCCCGACCTGGGATCGCTATTTCGGATATATGTGGCTGACTGATCCCAGGACAGGCAAGGCAAAACGTCTGCCATACAATATGAACCATCCGGAATTTGAGAAAATCTACCGTGATTTCCTGGAAGCGGCATGGCAGAATGCCCGGAAAAACAACTGGGAAAAATATGCCTACCACTATATCTGGGATGAATCCAGCGGTGAGAACTGGAACCGTTTGCACCTGCTCAGCAGGAAGTTTGCTCCGGAACTGAAAACTCTTGCCGTCGGCTACAATCTGAAAAAAATGCCGGAGAACGTGCGGAATGCGGTTGATATCTGGTGTCCGCTGACTTCCAATCTGGATACAAAATTTGCTGGAGAACGTGTCCGGAGGGGAGATGAGTCCTGGTGCTATGTCTGTGTCGTTCCGAAGCATCGTTACAATCTGTTTGTCGATCATGAGGCATTCACGCACCGTGCATTGCTCTGGTGGTGCCGGACACGCAGGATTCAGGGACTTTTATATTGGGGAGTCTGTTTCTGGCATAAAGCGGTCGAGGACAGCCGGAAAAATGGCAGACACTGGCCCGAAGTCGAATGGCATGCCAACCAGTTCCCCGATGGAAACGGGGATGGATACCTGATTTATCCGGATATGAAAAATCTCTGTGTCTATGGTTCACTGCGACTGTCGGTTCTGCGTGACGGTCTGGAGGATATGGAATACTTTCTCCTGCTTGACAGCAGAAAAAACAAGGCACGCAAGCGGAATTTGCCGCAGGACCGTGAATGGCTCCGCAAAGCAGAAGAAGTGGAAAAAGAGATTCCGCAGGTGATTACGAATGAAACGAAGGAGAAAGGCAGGTATGTCTCCCGTGACTATAATGGTGATTTACTGGAAGCCGTCCGCAAACGCCTCGGCGATCTGCTGGACGATTTTCCTGTAAATCCATAGAATATCGGGAACCCCGCAGGCTCATTTCTCTTTTTCTCATGGAATTATTTCAGCTGACGCGGAGTGATTCCGTATTTTTTCTTGAATTCAGTGGCAAAATACTGCGGGGAGGAATACTTCAGTTCTGCCGCGATTTCCTTGATTGAATAAATATGGGAGCGCAGCAGTCCCGCCGCTTTTTCCATTTTCTGGTCCAGACAGTAGTCGATCGGGGAAGTCTGCAAGTATTTCCGGAACTGGCGGTGCAGCGTCGCAACGCTGATTCCTGTATGGTGGACCAGTTTCTCCAACGTCAGGTGTTCGGACAGATTCTCGTGAATATATTCCAGCGCCCGCTGGAGTTCCGGAGGACGGTGCATTGCCGTGGACTGCGCGGAGAGTTCCAGAAGCAGTGCGTAGCATTCGGAACATGCGTCCCGGTAATTCGCCAGAGTCTCTTTCCTGCTCAACTCATAGATTCTGTCGAACATGGCGTCAAGCCGTTCCCTGTCGCGGGAGATGATCAGGTTGATGCGGTCAAGCCCGATCTGCTCCAGAATGCGGCGGAGCAGGGTGCCGCACAGGATGACGGTTCGTTTCTGCGGCGTTTCCGTTTCGCACTGCATGGAGCTGTCCGCTCCCAGCCGTACCAGAAAAATCTCTCCGGGATTGACACGCAGCGTCGCATTGCCCTGGCGGAAGAGAAAAATCCCTTTCTGAACATATTCCACGGAAAAAACATCGGAATTGATCCTCTGGCGGAAACATTCCCTGTGCCATTCGTCGTATCCGGAGGACAGAAGCTGAACCGGATAAGCAGCGCCCTCTTCTCCCGCATAACTGAAGCTTAAGAATTTGTGCATGGGGTATTTTCCGTAATTATACCCGAAGAGACGTGCCGGACCTGTGGAAAGATTGATATAACGTCTTTTCATTTATTTTCCCCGCTGGTTAAATTCTTGACTTTATTGATAAAATAACATACATCTTAAAAAAATAAAACCCTTGCGGAAAAAATATTTTTATTTATAATATATAGCAGAAAGACAGGAAAGAGGTTTGATCGAAATGAATAAATATCCAACAGTATGGGGCGGGGGACAGCTTCTCGCCTTTTCCGGAATCGACGGTGCTGCCGACTATGAAAACGGGCTGCGCCTGCGGACGGCTTTTGAAGGCTATGTGTTTGAACTGAAGCAGGATGGTTATACTCCGCCGGAACCGGTGATCCGCTATATCGGCGGCACTCCTGAAAAAATCGAGCTGACCGGCGATTTCTTCCGTTTTCATACGGCGGGCGGGGTTTCCTCCGGGGTGCTGCCCGACGCGCGGCATCTTCTATTGGAAGGAGATTTCGAGCTTGACTTGTTGAATCAATATGATTCCGTGGTGTCCGGAAACCGGATGCTTGTGGCGGCAAAAGGGTTCCTGAAAAAAGAACTGCTGGAACTGGATATTGCCGATGAGATTGCGAAGCGCGGGAGATTCCTGACATCGATGCCGCTTCCGGAAAATGCCTCCGAAACGACATGCCGGACTGTCCTCAAGGCTCTTTCCCAGCTCAAAACGCAGATTTATTCCCCGGAGGGGCGGATCAGGCACTTCTGGAGTACGCCGGACCGCTGGCCGCATAAGCAGATGTGGCTCTGGGATTCGGTTTTCCACGCGCTTGGAATGCGGCATTACAATCCGGCGCTTGCCAGGGATATGATCAGCGCGATGTTCGATCTCCAGCAGGAAAACGGCTTTATCCCGCTTTGCGGGAATCCTCACGGAGTGCATCGGCTGACTCAGCCGCCGGTTCTGGCACTTGCGATGAAGCTGGTCAACGAGAGCGAGCCCGCGCCGGAGTGGATTGCGGAACTTGCCCCGAAGCTGGAACGGTACCTGGAATGGATCATGGCGAATCGCGACTCCGACGGTGCGGGGCTGGTCGAATGGGCGATCGAAGCCAATGAAAACTGCCGGAGCGGGGAAAGCGGTATGGATAATTCTCCGCGTTTTGACTGCGCCCTCCAGCTGGATGCACCCGATTTCAATGCGTTCCTGGCATTCGAGTGTGAACAGCTTGCCGGTTTCCTGCCGGAAAGGCGCGATTACTGGATGGGGCATTACAAACGCCTCTGCCGACTCATGAACGAGCGTCTGTGGAGTGATCATGTCGGGCTTTACGTGGATTACGACGTGGTGAACGGCTGCCGGACGGACATCATGTCGAGCGCCGGTTTTCTGCCTCTTTACTGCGGGGCGGCGACAGAGGCGCAGGCGGAGCGCATGGCGCGCCATCTGACTGATCCGGAGACGTTCGGAACGCCTCTGCGGATTCCGTCGATTGCGAGGAGCAATACCGCCGCTTACCGGAAAGATATGTGGCGCGGTCCGGTCTGGACGAACATCAATTACCTGATCGCTCTCGGATTGGAGCGTTACGGCTATCATGAACTTGCGCGCAGCATTGTCTGCGATACATTGCGCGAGCAGGAAAAGTGGTATCTGGAATGCGGCACGTTCTTTGAATTCTACGATGACCGCAGAGAAGTGGAGCCGCGCAAACTGGAACGCAAGGGGATTTCCCCGGATGGCAGCTATCATCCGTTCCATCAGGTGTTCCATGACTACGGCTGGTCTGCAACTTTGTATCTGGAAATGATCAACAGAAAAGAGTGGAGGTGAATATGTAT
>DXVA01000010.1:0-8304 GCA_019408975.1 Lentisphaeria bacterium
TTCTGGAGCAGAAGCTCCGTGATGCCGTCGCCGTTGAAATCGCCAAGTCCGAGAACATGCGTCGCACTGTCGAAACTCTGGATCTCCTGCCATGCCGCCACGCCGGTAGTTTCATCAAGCTGCCAGATGCCGACCGTTTCCCCGTTCGTAAGGTAGATATCAGCGTAATTCTCGCCGTTGCCGGACTGACCGCTGCCAAGGATCGTCCAGCCTTCGCCGACATCCGCAATATTTTTCAGGGTTACACTCTGATCCTCCTGAACAAGCGTCACCTGAAGCAGACCGGTATCATGCAGCATCAGAATGTCAGGACGTCCATTGGCATCATAATCATCCCCTGCCAGATCTTTGGTCAGATACACTTCTTCGCCTTGAATCCGCAGCGTATAACCGTTGATTCCATCGACTTTAAAGCCCGTAAGACTGTCGAAACCGCTTGCCACGAGGTAACGGCCGGCTGTCAACTCTTCCGTCGCACTGATCGTGATCGACGGCTGGTTCACGCCGGAAACTCCGACACTCAAAGCCGCCGCAGTCACATTCAGGGCGCCGATTTCAATTCCAACCGTCGTTGTCGCGGCAGCGAAGCCCGAAGTCAGGGCAAGCGTTGCTCCGGCAATATTGATCTCCTCCACAGAGAAGTCACCGGTTACGGTCACATCGGCATTGGCAATCTGCGCGATATTGAAATCATACACATTGTTCAACGTCGCGACATATGCCGCCGCATCCGCGGAACCAAGATTCAGAGTCCGTTTTCCGCTGACCGTCGCCCCGCCTTCGCCGACGCCGTAAATGTCGCCGGAAACCGTGCCGCCGGTAATCGTAACAGTGGCATCGCCCTTGACATTTGCATGGTATCCGCCGCCATAGACATTACCGGAAACCGTGCCGCCGGTAATTCTCACATCAGCATTTCCGAGAACATCGGAATTCTCCACCGGCAATGCCGTATCATACGCATATCCGCCGCCGTAAACATTCTGTTGAATATGCCCGCCTTCAATACGCACCTCGGCTGTTTTCACCGTGGCATCCAGTCCGCCGCCGATAACACTATGCTTAATCGTGGCATTCTCCCTGATCACCACAACAGCACCGCCTTCAACGTTCTGCCCCCAGCCGCCGCCGTAAACATAACCCTCATGGGTATCGCCGATTACCGCATTGCCGGCAATTTCAACATAAGTATTTCCTTTCACAGAACCGATATAATAGTCCGAATCGGAATAGCTTCCGCCGCCCAGTACACCGCTTGCGACAAGAGCATTTCCACGAACCACGACCTTCGTGTCACCTTCCACACTTCCGGACCAGCCGCCGCCGTAAACATAGCCGTAATTCAGCCCTGTTCCTCCGGCATCCTGACTCCAGGCATCCGTAATGCGGACATTTCCTTCAACCAGCACATCCGTGCTGAGAACATCAGAACCAGCATACTGCCCACCGCCGATCACAGCGCCGCTTCCGCCGCCGGTGATCTGCGTATCGCCATATACATGGACTTTGGTATTGCCGGCTTTGCCACCGGCACCACCGCCGAGAATTCCGGCATAGACAGTCCCGCCGCCAACTTCAATCGAAGTATCTCCGGCATCGCCTTCGGAACCGCCTCCGGCAAGAGCGCCATTGACGGTACCGGCTGTCATGAGAATGGAAGTGTTGCCCACTTCCGCATTAAGACCTCCGGCATAGATATTTCCATTGACCGTGCCGCCGGTCACGGAAATGGAAATGCTGCCTTCCACAACACCGCCGGTTCCGTAAATGCTGCCATTGACCACACCATCGGAGATATTGACCGAAGCATTGCCTTTGACCGTTGTCCCCGCCTGACTGCCGCCGGCGTAAATTCTGCCGTTGACGGTTCCGCCGTAAATGTTGA
The DNA here is from genome assembly GCA_019408975.1 of Lentisphaeria bacterium. GTDB lineage: Bacteria > Verrucomicrobiota > Lentisphaeria > Victivallales > UBA1829 > UBA11452. Next base: position 1,886 of record DXVA01000010.1, read on the forward strand.
CGGATGCGTTGCCCTCGGTCACGCCGTTATAGCTGCCGCCCATGATGCCGCGCTTGCTCTGACCATCCGAACTGTCGGTAATAGTACCGCCGTAGATATTGACGGAGCTGTCGCCTTTGACCACACCGCCCCAGCTGGAACCGCCGATAATGGAACCGGTTCTCTCAATCGTTCCGGAATAAATATTGACGGAGCTGTTGCCGTTAACCGTTCCGGCGCCGCTGCCGACCAGGGCATCGACATAGATGTCGACATCACTGTCCGATCCCCCTTCCGTCCCGATATTCACTGTCGTGCTGCCGTAAATTTTCGCAGTGGAATCGGGGGCATACGCGCCGCCGATGATATTCGGGTCGCGAGTCGTCTCAAAGGTGAAGACGCCGGAAACAAAATTGGTGGTGATACCGCCATAAACCGATGCGGCACTTCCTCCCGCCAGCGGATAATAAACCTCCCAGCCTGCCTCTGTATTATCGACCTGAACCAGATTGACGGTCAAAGCATCTTCCGCAATCACAGCATTCTCATCAGCAGTCTTCGCAGCGGAATTGACTTCCGTGATGTTTGCTCCGATTACCGTGATATTCGACTTAACCGCCCCTGTGACATTGAGTTTGACCGCATTCTCATAGGCGGTTTCGCCGGAAGGCAGAGCCAGTGCATTTGCAACAGTGTCAAAAGCGTTGAGTTTGTAATAAGCCTTTGTTCCGTCAACAAACGTCACTTCCTCATTCGGACTCATGGATGCCCATGCGCTGTCGACATAAAGCTCGGCGCCTTCCAGATTCGTCAGATACAGATCGTTGTCGATCACCTTGTAGGAATCATTCCAGTTGGCGTCACCGAGCAGGCTCCTGTATTCCGTTTCCGTATAAGAGCCTGTAAGATCATCGAAGATCTTATACACGCCGCTGGTGAATCCCGCCGTGTCAACGGTGATCGTTCCGCTGTTCGTAATGCTGCCGAACGCCAGAGTGGAGGTATAATCCATGTTGATGGAACCGGTCTGTTCCAGTTTAAGATTATTGACTGTAACAGTGGAACCGTTTTTCACATTCAGCACACCGGTGCGGTCAGCCGCAGTTCCATGCCCGATCTGGAACACCTGCGTTCCGGCAGCAGTAAATACGCCCTTGTTCTCAACGGTAATGACCGAGGGAATATTATTCCCATCGCCATAGACATTGCCGCTGTTGGCAGTAAGTTTTGCATTGTCAACGGTGATTGTCCCGCGGACAACCAGATCCGAAGCTTTCGCTTCGCCGCCATCGGAAACATTCAGGACACCGTCACGGCGGATATTGACTCCCACCTGTGAATGTCCGTCAAGAAGCGTGCCGCTTCCGGTCACATTCAAAGTATGGGCAGCCGTATCTTTTTCCTTGTCATACTCGCCGCCGATCCATATCCGTTGTGCAAACACTTTCGCACCGTCAGACATGGTTACATTCGTTACATCGGTCGTTGTATTGTCCGTCCCGCCGACAATGAATTCAGAGAAATCAGAATCAGCCTCATATCCGTTCAAACTGATATCCGCATCTGCGCCAAGCAGAATGGTTCCTTCTTTCAGCGTGAGATCCGTATCTTTGTCATCGGAAGTGATTTTCCCGGAAAGACTGGCCGGAGCATCCTCTGTTCCGCCGAGGATATTGAATTCCCCGTTGCCGGAAACAGTGCCGCTCAAAGCCGATGTGCCGGAGACATTGACAGTGCCGCTGTTGGTCAGCGATCCGTTGATTACGACAGAACTGTTCTCAATATTGAGCGTCCCTTTGTTGTCTATGGTGTAATCATAATCGCGTATCTCGGTATTGCCGACCGATGTATAGCCATGCGGCCAGTATTCATACTGACCGGAAAGTGTCATGCTGGAACCGGTCAACGTGAATGTCCCCAGGTTTTCAATCGCTCCGGCAGCCAGTGAACGCATATCGGAAAAGCTCATCACAGCAGTTTCTGAAAGATTGCTCAATTTTCCAAGATCCGCATCGGCATCGCTCATTTCAACGGAACCGAGGTTTTTGATTTCGCCATTCATGCGGAATGTGGCACCATTATTGACGACAAGCCGTCCCGAACTTGCTACTGTGGCAGGCAAAGCCGTGGTCTGATAGCCGTCCAGCTTCTGTGACGTGAAATCTGCCACTGCCTTGCTGCCGGAAACCGTCAGGACGGCAGTTTGTCCATATTTGTCATTGCCGACAACCAATACGGCTCCCATCGCATGGCTGTGATAGGAAAGTTCGCCATTCACCGTCAGCTCGCCATAAACACAAAGCTGACCATCAGCCATGGATTCGCCGGAAATCTTCTGTATGGAAGCTCCTTCCATGACCGTCATTTGCGTACCGGCTTTCACATAAGCAGAACCATAAACACCGAGACTGCCATTCAGCAACAGATCTACGTTCGAGTATTTATGGGTCATGAAATGCCCCGTAACAAAACCGCCGTTCAACACAAAATGCTGCGCCGTCGCCGCATCATAATAAGTCGGAGTTTCGGTTTCGCTCCCGAATCCCATGACGGAATAGTTCCTCTGAGTTGTACTGGATGCCGTGGAAAGAAGCTCCACACCCCCGGTGCCGACGGCATTGAGCGTTGCGGAACGGGTCAATGTAACCTCTTCCGTCGCATAAGTCCCGACTGCGACATCAATTGTCGAGAAGCCTTCGGAAAGAGCAGCAGTCTTCAAATCGCTGAACGCGTTGAAGCCGTAGTAATAGCCATCCTCGACCATTGAACTGAATTCGGAACCTGCCCATGCGGCATCGACCTTGATCGTCGTCATATCGACGTTGCCCAGATAAAGGTCATTGTTAATGACATCATAATCGGCATTCCAGTTCGCTTCACCGAGCAGGGCTTTGTAGTCAGCCAGAGTATAAGAATCAGCTCCCGTGTAATCCATCAACTTATACAGACCTGTACTGTAGCCCGTCGTATCAATCGTAAAAGTTCCATTATTCGTGATAGTCTCGAATGCCAATGTCGACGTATAATCCATAACGACTGTGGAACCGGCATCAATCGAAATCGCAGCGACATTGAGTCTGGCATTATCGGAAAGTATCAGATCGCCAACACGCGTTCCGTCGGTTTGTGTATGCCCGACATACGCAATACCGCCGGCATCAACAGTCGCATGATCGGAGATGACCATTCGTCCGCGCAAACCGGCAACATCCGTTCCGATCTTGAAAGCGCCGTTGCTGCCTGTTCCGTCAAGCGTCAGACCGGCATCCGCACCCGTTACCGTCGTCTTACCCGCAACCTGCATATAACCTGCCGAAACAGTGCCGTAAACATTCAGATTTCCTTTCGCCTTATTGTAAATGCTGCCGGCATTCAAATCTCCGTAAACATTCAGCGTATGTTCATTGACACTCTCATTTTCGGCGATGTAAACCTGCTGCGCATTTACCGATGCTGTTTTATCGGCAGCAGACCCGATATTCAGAATGCCGCTGGCGTAACTGGTGTCATACCGTCCGACATTAAGCGGCTGAATATGAATATTGTCATCCGCCATAATTCCGGTAAATGTAACTTCACCATTCTGAACGGATACCGCGCCTGCCCCCTGATTCGTGACATCGTACGTGGTATTGACTTTCTCCTGTGCCGTTCCGAAATTCAGCTTTCCTTTGGCAACAGCAGCACTGAGTATTCCGGAACCTGTTACATTGATCACGCCGTTGTTTTCAATCCTGGAAACAGTGACGGATGCCGCCTCGCCAATGTTAAGCTCACCCGACAATCCGATATACATCTCGCTGTCCGCAGCAGTGATTTTGCCGCCATTGGCAAGATTGACGATTCCTTTTTCGGAAGCTGCCGTGGCGTTTTTATCTGTAATCATAAGACTGCTTCCGCCGCTGATGGTCCTGACCCCGCTTACAGACAACTCACCGCCATCAATATTCATAACACCGCCGGTAAACGTACCGTCGGAGTTTTTCTGTCCGGCAAGCATCATGGCACCGTTCCCCTGCATGGATACCCCGGAAATCACTCCCTGAATATTGATGGTTCCGCGGTTGCTGATCTGAGTAGCGCCATTGACACTTCCCCCTTCGGCAACTGTAAGGGTAGTATTCTTCCGCACCCAGATTTCCCGGGCGGCATCCGAGTCACTCTCACCGGAAAGATTGACGGTTCCATTGCAGAGAACGGAAACCGTCAGGCCATCCACATAGTTTTCGGATGCATCTTCCGCACGCAGGCTCAGGCTGGGAGCCGTAATTACGGTTCCGGCTGCAATTTCATAGGATGCGGCAGATACACCGTCAGTGAAGAACATGAACGATTCGGATTTGGTCAGGTCAAATGTCGCTGTTCCGGTCAAATCTACGCTCCTGGTAAACTTTGTCGTATCATAAACCGCATCTGCCATATTTATGGTCTGCGCAGCCGTCGTAACCGCATCCGCCGCACTCTGAACAGACGAAAACGCATTGGTTCCGAAACGGAGTTTAACTCCATCAGGCGTAGTGACGAACTGTCCGTCCGCGGTTCCAGCCCATGCGGAATTCACATATAATACGGAGGCATTAATACTGGCTTGCACCGTATAATTTCCATTCTCATCTGCTGTCAGCTCGGAAGGCTCCATTCCAAGTAACGCCGCCAGATCAGCCTGCGCGTTTGGACCGCTCACCGTCCAAGTCATCTCATCGGCGGAAGTCTGGCTGCCGACCAGCAGGGAACCAGTAGAACTTGCACCGTATTGTCTGCCGGTAGTAATGTTTCCTGAAACATCCTGCTCCACCCCGTTCAGGGCAGATTTCAGTTCGGTGCCTTCCACATTGCAGTTAATCATCTGCACTGTTGTACCAGACTCATTATGCCACACACCGACAATTCCGCCGACCTCCAGGTGATCGCCTTCATCCTGTGCATTGACCAATACGACCTCTTTGGCAGTGCAAGTCACATTGATGAAGATATTTTTATAATGCGCGATGCCTGCGATGCCGCCGACATCACAGGTGGACCCCTCGACATTGATATTGGAAGTCACATTCTGAACAGTATGGGCTCCCTCTCCCATGAATCCGACGATACCGCCGACATAGGTGCGGTAGTTTCCAGAGTTTGCCTTGACATAGCTGTCATCCGACGCATCAATTACCAGATCAGAGGCATCTGCATAAAGATTCTTTCCAAACATCCCGCCGACATAAGCATAACCGTCCACTTTGATTACTCCGGTAAGCTTGATATTGGAATAGGTTGAAGTGTAAGGAGTTCCGGCAACCACACCGACATTCAGATAACCGGAAACCGAAGCATTGTCAATAGTCAGATTTTTAATTGCCCCATTCGTAGTAAAACCGAAGAATCCGGCATTGGAATTATTTCCCGTAATCACAAGATTGCTGACAGTATAGCCTTTGCCGTCAAAAGTCCCTTGAAAAGGTTTCGAATCATCTATACCATCCTCGCTGTTTGAGTCAGCAACTCCGATCGGGGTCCACTCCTCTCCCATCAAGTCAATATTCGCAGCAAGCTCTACTGTCTTTCCCGCAAAAGTATTACCTGCATTCACTTCATCCCGAAAGGCCTTGAGTTCAGCCAATGTAGAAATCACCAAATCCGCCATAACTTTCCTCTTTATAAAATTTTATATTCAATTATCCATATCTTGGAAAATTCGCACTCAACAGCCTTTATGCATCCGAACCTGTTTCGTGCTCTGCGGCATCCTGCCGGCAAAAATTACAGTATCTACGCTCCTCCACATCTCCTTGATTTTTATATAATTTTGATCTGTATAACATAAAAACACAACAGATGCCCATCGCCGATCCCGGACGGGCACCTGTTGTGTTTTTATCTTGTCGATTCCGTTTCATATGCAATAAATCTCACTGCCTGAGCAAAACAAACATATCCAATTGAAAGCGTCTGATGAAAGTGCGGGCAAAATAGAAAAATCCGTCCGCCCTTCTCCGTATCAGTTTCACAAAAGAAGAAATTGTGATATAAATATGATTCATCGCCTGCCAGGATTTGAGAATGACAAAACTTCCGACGGCGGTGATATCCAATGTTCTGGAATACTCAAATCCGGAAGGCGGTTCCGTAATGGATACGGGAAAAGAGGCAGGTGCCAGGACAGGTTCAAGGGCATGAGTAACCGAAATAAAACAATCCAATCCGGCATCCTGCGGCAGAATCCAATTTGAAATTGCTGTCTGTCCCTGAATTGTAATCATATTACTTGCAAACCGCTCTGAAAATGACCGAGTTTCCGGATATCAGTTCCAACAAAAACGGTACAGCCTTTCACTGCACCGCAACGGATAAAAGCAGAAAACCCACCCTCTGCCATTCTCCCGGGACCCGGAAACTGCAATTCTGTTCATAAATCAAAAACTTTCCCCGTACAGCATCAGCCGCACGGACAAACC
>DXVA01000010.1:8314-8737 GCA_019408975.1 Lentisphaeria bacterium
AACCCGTTTCATTAATATTATAATCTAATTGTTCCATCTTGTCAATAGTAAAGATTATTATAAATTAAAATTTTTCAATGATTATAACATGAGAACTGATACCGACACTCGGGAGCAATCGGGATAAGGGGGGAAACGGCGGGAGCGGGTTATCCCAAAACCGACCGGAATCAATGTGCGAAGGAGCAAATCGGCGGCGATCACGGAATGTGCGGGAGAATGTTGCCTCGCACACGCATCACGCGCGATACAACACTCCGATGTACATGAAAAAAACAACATAGGGCGGATCGCAGTATGCCGGTCAGCCGGGACCGCTGAACCGTTTGAAGACGTCGCGTCAGTCGCAGCACTCGATCTGGACGCGCGGCAGGTGCAAAGAAGAAATCCGGCGTTTGAAATGTTCTCCACGAAAAAATAATC
>DXVA01000010.1:8747-30376 GCA_019408975.1 Lentisphaeria bacterium
GCATGTCGCGGGAAACAGAATAGAAGACTTGCGCCGTTTTCCGCAGCGGCGCCGGTCTTCACTGAAAATCCTGCAATTCCATTGCCGGAATTCCACAAGAGTTTTCCGGAATATTGAACGGAATGATTTGCAATTTCCCGTTTATCATGATATTGTCCCTTATTTGAATCAGGCTGTATTTTTCTATATTTCCAGATGGGCGGAACAAACGGAACATGAAGAAAGACGAGCTTTCCAATGTAACCAGCAGGCAGGAACACTCATTGTCTTCACCCCGAAGTATCTGTAATGACTCCGGGGACTCTTATTATGAACTCTGGTTCAGGGAGCTCTTTGCCCATCATCCGATGTTCAAAATCGTCCCCGCCACCGTTCTTGCAGGAATCTTCAGCGGAATCATTGCAGTGATCGGGGCATTTTTCCGTCCGGAAGGCTCCTGGCTCGTGGTTCTGAACATTTTCTTTTTTTCGCCGTTCATGGAGGAGCTCTTCAAACAGGTCGGGCTGATTTACCTGCTGGAAAAACGGACGTGGCTCCTGCGGTTCACATGGCAGTTTCCTCTTGCCGGCGCGCTCAGCGGCCTGACATTCGCCATCCTCGAAAACCTGATCTACCGTTTTCATCATCTCGCGGACATGGAAGGGGGCGACCTGACCTATATCATGGGATTCCGCTGGATCGTCTGCACAGGACTTCATCTGACCTGTTCACTCATCGCCTCCGCCGGGCTGTGCCACGCGTGGAAACGTCACATGGGGCATTTCATGCCGTTCAATCTGAGGGATGCGCTCTGGTATTTCGCGGCGGCAATCGGGCTTCACGGATTCTATAATTTCCTTGTATTCATCACTTTCTTCGATGAAATTTTTCATTTTTAGGAGAATGAACGCCGGAACCGCAGTTCGGCATTCAGGCACAATCCCCGGAGATTTCTTTCCCGGCTTCTTGCAATTCCGATATTCCATGTTACAGTTACGGCATTTCCGCTGTCGGCAGAAAGGCAAACAAGGTGAAGTATGGCTGGAAAACTGATTTTCGGGCGTTATGACTATGCAGCGTTTCTCTGCTTTGCATCATACGCCATGTGTTCCATTATCGTCCCGGTGTCATTGGTACCGATCGCAAAGGATCTTCATTTTCCATTGACGGAAGGCGGCATGGGTTTAGGGGGAATCCTGCAGATCGGCCGTGCCGTTCCCATGGTGGCGGCACTGATCCTGTGCGGATTTTTTTCGGGAAGCTGGGGCAAATGCCGGTCACTCGGTTTTGCAATGCTCTGCATGGCTCTCGGCATTCTGCTTGCCGCATTCTCTCCGGTCTACGGAATCATGTTTTTCGCACTGACGGTCGCCGGCTTCGGTGAAGGAGTCATCGAAGGGCTTGCGACGCCGTTCGTTCAGGACCTGCACGAGGACGAACCGGGACGGTACATCAACTTCACCCATTCCTTCTGGTCGGTCGGCGTGGTGTCGGTCGTACTTGTCGCCGGCGCCCTTCTCGCAAACGGAGTGAGCTGGCGTTATATCGTAGGCGCCTGCGGCGTTCTCGGTTTGTTTCCGGCTTTCCTGCTTCTGTTTCCGAGCAGAAAACACCCCTACCCCGAATGCGGCGAAATCAAGAAATGGACCGAAGTCTGCGGGGATTTCCGGACGATTGTCCGCATTCCACGTTTCTGGCTCTTTTTTGCCGCGATGTTCTTTGCCGGAGGCGGCGAATTCTGCCTCACGTTCTGGTGCGCCAGTTTCATCCAGGTCGAGTATGCGGCATCAGCATGGGCGGCGGGAATCGGGACCGCGAGCTTTGCCGGAGGCATGATCGTCGGGCGCATGGGCGGAGGCATCCTGATCCGCCAGAAAAAACTCAAGGAATTTCTGGTTTATACGGCGCTTGCCGCAACTGCTGTCAGCCTCCTTTTCCCGTTCCTCCAATCGCTTTCCATGCTCTTTGTCCTGCTCTTTTTCACAGGCATCGCAACGGGCCCGTTCTGGCCGAGCGTCCAGAGCTATTGCAGCACCCGCATGACCGTGGACAATACCATGCTTTTCATCCTGCTTTCCGCCGCCGGAATTCCCGGATGCGGGTTCTTTACCGCCGTCATGGGGATTCTGGGAGACCATTACGGGCTGCGCCACTCCTTTTTCCTGATCCCGTTCTGCTTCATCGTGCTTGCAGCACTGATCGGCATTGACTGGTACCAGAGCCGCGCAACAGTCGTGGAACGTGCCAGAAGGATGAAATCAATCAGGCAGTAAACGATAAATATTCCGGCAGCAGAACCGGAAGTCCGCCGCCGGAATGTTCCCCTCCGTCCCGACCGGTCACAAATACCCCGGGCACCATTCCTTTACAAAATGGCGGTTCCGGTTCTCCGTACCGTCGCCGACCGTCTCATGGAACGGATGCGATGCGGCGTGACCGTCCACAAACAGATAGTTCGAATTGTTGCCATGCCGTTTCTTCGCAATGTGCTCCTCCCATTCCGCAACAGGGCACATGCTGTGATAGCACTGGTGCTCATACGCATTGCCTCCGCGGTCCTCGCCCCGTTCGGAGAGCAGGACATAAAATGAACTCTGTTTCAGTGTATCGCGTTTATGCCCGAATGTGAACATGGCATTGACGAGATAGCTCTGCACGGCGTCGTGCATATGATCGTCATGCCGGTGCCCCTCCTGAAATTTCGGGTCCGCTTTGCACTTCAGGTAGATCGTCTTGTAGTTGTAATGAACAATCAGCGGAGTATACCATTGCGGCTCATCATGAGAATGCCCCGATTCTTCTTCGCCATGGGAATGTTCTTCCGCCGCCGCTTCCTCCGCAAAACTCCCCGTATGAATCTGCGGAAATACGCCATGATAGTCATCCGCATAAAAGTTCAGGGCAAGATAGGTCTGTTTGTGATTATTCAGACATGCAACCGCATTTGCTTTGGCTCTGGCATGGTTCAGCGCCGGCAGGAGCATTCCCGCTAAAATCGCGATAACAGTAATTACAATGAGGAGCTCCATCAGGGTGAAAACTTTTGTTTTCCCCCTGAAAGAGCAAGGAACGGGGAAACAATCGAACAATCGAACATTAAAACAATTGAACAATCGAAGGAAGAAGGGAGAAGCGAGGTTGGACAGGGATTGATTCCGTCCTCTTTGGGAGACCGTTCCCGACCGCGAAGCAGGACTGGGCTCATGATATGTTGAATTGTGATCCGCACCGGAACCGGAGCGGAAAATGAATACAGAAGAAAATAATTTCATGGTCATCACTTTCTGAAATTGAGACAACAAGAGATGTGGTGAATTCATCCTGTGTGAAGAAAGAATTCTAAGAACAGAAGAACAAGGAACGGGGAAGTAAGAAGGAACGGGGAAACAATCGAACAATCGAACATTAAAACAATTGAACAATCGAAGGAAGAAGGGAGAAGCGAGGTTGGACAGGGATTGATTCCGTCCTCTTTGGGAGACCGTTCCCGACCGCGAAGCAGGACTGGGCTCATGATATGTTGAATTGTGATCCGCACCGGAACCGGAGCGGAAAATGAATACAGAAGAAAATAATTTCATGGTCATCACTTTCTGAAATTGAGACAACAAGAGATGTGGTGAATTCATCCTGTGTGAAGAAAGAATTCAGGGCGGACAGCTCAAAAGACGGCATAGAGTCTTTTGAGTCTTTTGCACCGGATTGGATACGATACGTTTTCCTGTCTCAACACGCGGGAGGGGCACGCGGGGAGTATTCCCCGGGAACCGGCAGACGGCATTGCCGTATGGAGCAGTCAATATTCCGAAGCGGTTTCCCGTGTGGAAAGGTGAAGCTGAACGACGGCGTTTCATCAGATTGCAGCATTCCGAGGCAGATGACGCACGAAGGGTGCGGCGAAATATGGTGAATCGCAGGCAAATCCTGTTTTTCATGAGAAACGCACACATGATGAAGCAGAGGGTGCCAGATGCCGCTGAATGCAAACAGCAGAACCGCCCCCATAAGAAGACAATATGATAGTGTCAGGCGCTTTCGTTTCATGGTATTATAAAGTAATACCGTGATAAAAAAAATGCAACTGCGGGAAAGGTTTTTCCAAGGATTTTTTTACGGCAATTGAAAAATCCGGCTTTCCATGTAAATTGAAAGGCTATTCTTTCAACAACAGGGAGACTCTGATGAATACCGAAAACCTTGCGCACAAGCTGGGCATGGAACAGAAGACGTATTGTTCCGCGGACGGCGGGACACTGAATTACTGCATCAGAAGAACAGGTGATCCGCAGAGCAGTGAAAAGGCGGCTGTCATGATGTTTCTGCACGGCGCCGGAGAGCGCGGCGACGACAATCACCGGCAGCTCGTGCATTGTGCACCGGATCTCGTGGAATTCTGCGAGACGGAACACAGGAAAGCCATTCTGCTGTTTCCGCAGTGCCCCGCGGAACTGATGTGGATTCACGCCGCCTGGTCTCTGCCGGAGCACACGATGAGCGAAGAACCGACTCCGCAGCTGAAACATGCGATCGAGCTTCTGGAAAATACCGTCAAACAGGAAAACGGCGATGAGAAACGGGTCTATATCAGCGGTATCTCCATGGGTTCTTTCGGGACATGGGACGCCCTGTCGCGCCGTCCCGACCTGTTCACGGCGGCGATTGCGATCTGCGGCGGCGGAGATGTGAAACAGGCTTCCAGGCTGGCTGATATTCCGCTGCGTGTCTTCCACGGGGAAGTTGACAGCACGGTCATGGTGAAGCGTTCCCGTGATATGGTTGCGGCAATCAGGGCGGCAGGCGGCACAAAAGTAACTTACACCGAATATCCGGGCGTCGATCACAACTCATGGACGCAGACTTATGCTGATCATGAAAATCTGCGCTGGCTTTTTTCGCAGGTCCGCAGGTAGCTGCCGGAGTCAGTCCGTCCATTACCGGGAGCGGCGGAATTCTCCGGGGGTGGCGCCGCGGTATTTTTTGTACAGGCGTGAAAAATAATAACGATCCTGAATCCCGACCAGTTCGGCGACTTCCCCGATGCTGAGTTCGGGACGTTCTTTCAGAAGCTGCTCCGCGCGCGCCAGGCGTTTTTCTATGACCAGTTTCTTGAAACTTTTGGAGGAACGGTTCTGGAGAAAATGCGAAATCGTGGAAACACTGCGCCCCAGATGGCGCGCAACAGCGGAAATCTTCAGCGGGGAAGTCATATTGTCTTCGATATAGCGGACAATCGAACGGTAAAGGTGATCCCCCCCCATTGTAATCAGCTCGCGGCGGACAATGTAATCGACCAGCAGCGCCATGAGCCCGATCAGGTTTTCCATGCCTTCCGCAGAAAGATAGGGCAGATCACGGAACGCCTTTTTGAGTTCGGCAAGTTCCGTTTTGCTTCGAGCCTTTTCCGCCAGATCGGGAGGCAGAGCCTCCGTGCTCCGGAACTGTCCGAACATGACGTACCCGAGCAGTTTCCCGTCGGAGACCACCGGCATGATCGCCTCCCACAAATGCGCATGACAGAGGTAGGACTGGCATTTGCCTGTTGCCCTGCTCAACGCCTGCTTCTCCTGGTCCAGCCCGAGACAGCGTTCCAGAGAGAAGAATTTATTCTGCATCAACTGGCAGAAACGGCAGTTTCCCTCGCTCCGCCCCTGCCTTAAAACCTGTCCCTGCGGACCGTAGAACATGACGTGGATACGCATCACGGAGGCAAAGTTGTCGAGCAGTTTCTGCACTTCGTTATGGAGGATCAGATCAAGAGAAAAATTGTTGTCCGCAGACGGCATCACCGTTCTCCTTTTTTAACAAAAAAACTGCATATTTGCAGAAAAATCCATTTATTTGCCTGTTAATCTATTTACGAAAAGCGGTTTTTCAAGTATAATTATGCAGAGTCGGAAAAATTTCTTTGTTGAAACATCCAAAAACAGGAGAAGGATTATGGACAAAGTCAGAATCGGTCTTATCGGACTGGGCTTCATGGGAAGCACACATTTCAGGATTTACGAAGCGATGAAGGACGCGCAGATCGTCGCTCTTGCAGACGTCGATGCGAACAAACGCAAAGGCGATATTTCCAAAGTCGTCGGCAACATCGGCAATGCGGACAATTCCCAGCCGTTGAACATGGAAGGCATCAAAACCTATGAATCCGACTTCGATCTCATCAACGATCCGAATGTGGATGTCGTCGATATCTGCTGCCCGACTCCCGACCATGCCGCTTATATCGTTGCCGCTCTCAAAGCCGGAAAACATGTCTTCGCGGAAAAACCCTTCGCACGCAATCTTGAACAGGCGAAAGAAATCGCGGAAGCCTACAAGAACGCCAAAACATTCCTGTACTTCGGCATGTGCGTCCGCGCATGGCCCGAATACCGTTACACTTACGAACAGTTCAAAGCCGGAAAATACGGCAAGCTCCGTTCCGCGACATTCCGCCGTCTCTCTCCGGATATCGCCGGAAACGCATGGGACAACTGGTTCATGGACGGCAAACGTTCCGGCGGCGCGCTTCTCGACATGCACCTTCATGACACCGATGCGGTCCGTTATTTCTTCGGACGCCCGAAAGCCGTGACATCCGTCGGCGTAACCGGCGGCGTCAGCAAAGGCGGCGTGGACCATGTCATTTCTTTCTATCATTATGACGACGGCACGCTCGTAGAGGCGGAAGGTTCCTGGATGGCTCCCAATACGACGCCGTTTGAGATGACTTTCCAGATCATCTGCGAAAAAGCCACGATCCGCCTGATGGCGGAAGGCTTCAAGGTCTACTGGACAGACGGCAGAATCGAAACGCCGGAAGTGGAAGCCACAACCGGATGGCACGTCGAGCTCGCGTACTTCGTCGATTGCGTCAAAAACGGCATCAAGCCCGACAAATACCAGGATTTCGACTCCGTGCTTGACGGCTTCAAAATCAATGTCGCCGAGCAGGAAGCGGTGGACAGCGGCAAACGTGTCGAGATCAAATACTGAGGAGGTCCCCATGTATAAAGCATTGAATTACTGGGTGTTCGGCGGATTCGACGGACAGAAGACACCGTATGAGTTCATCGACTGGGCGGCTGAAAAAGGACTGGACGGCGTGGAGCTGACCGTCGGGGATGCGCTTTCTCCGGATATCACCGAAGAAGAGTGCAGGAAAATCGCAAAGTATGCGGCGGATAAGAAAATCGGCTTGCGCTCCCTCGCGACCGGCGCCGGATGGGGCTGCTATCTCGGCGCAGAGGATGAAACCGAACGCCGGAACGCAATCGAATTCGTCAAAAAATACCTTCAGATCGGGGCATGGATCGGAGCGGAAACCGTTCTCGTCGTTCCCGGCGCGACCCGTGTCGCGTGGGACCCGAGCCGTCCCGTCCTGACCTATAAAACGGTTTGGGAGCAGACCACGAAATCCGTCAAAGAGCTTGTCCCGGTTGCGGAAAAGCTGAAAGTCAATCTTGCTCTTGAAAACGTCTGGAACCGCTTCCTGATTTCTCCGATGGAGTGGAAGCTCTTTCTGGATCAGTTCAAATCCGAATACGTCGGCATCTACTTCGACGTCGGCAATGCCTGTTTGAACTGCCGCCCGCAGGATTTCCCGGAAATCCTCGGAAGTTATATCAAGGCGGTGCACCTCAAGAACTTTGAAGAAAAAGACTGCGGAGGCGGGCTTCATGACTTCGGCGACGACCTGCTCAAAGGCGTCGTCGATTTCAAAGCCGTGTTTGCGGAACTGGACAAAATCGGCTACAAAGGTCCGTTCACTGTTGAAATGATCCCGTTCTGCCGTCTGCCTGACCTGGTGCTGCCCGATCAGGCGCTCGCGGATAAGATGGCGGTTCAGCTCGCCACACTTTAAGAAATCCTGAACAACAGCAATCCCCGGTTGTGTTTTACTCCATTCACAACCGGGGATTGTTTTATATTTTCGTTTTGCAGAAAAACTGCATCATTCGTAACGCAATGCTTCGATCGGATCGAGCTTCGATGCCTTCCATGCGGGATAGAAACCGAAAACAATGCCGACAGCCGCGGAAACCAGAACCGCCGCGATCATTCCGCCGGGACTGGGTTCGATCGGCCATTTCAACTGGTATTTCACCAGCATCGCCGCACCGCGCCCGAGGAGAATGCCGACCAGCCCGCCGACGAGACAGAGCAGAATGGATTCCACGAGGAACTGTTTCAGGATATCCCGGGAACGCGCCCCGACCGCCATGCGCAGCCCGATCTCCCGCGTGCGTTCCGTCACGGAAACCAGCATGATATTCATAATGCCGACTCCGCCCACCGCCAGCGAGATCATAGCCACAACCAGCAGCAGATTGGTCATCAGGGTCGATGTGCTGTTCAGAGTCTTCATGAATTCGGCAAAGTTGCGGACATGGAAATCGTCTTCCTTGTCAGGACCGATCCGATGGCGTTCCCGCAGAAGATTCGTAACCTCGTCAATTGCGTCATTGACCTTCTCCGGCACAGTCGCCGTCAGCATGATCTGGTCGACCTGCGTAAACTTCGGCGTATGAAGCGTATCGGTCTCCAGATTTTCCGCCTGTTCCGGGTAGAATGCGACCCCTTCCGCCGGATAGAGAGCGCTGGGGGAAGTGGTCGCCTCGCTCGTCGTATTGGACGCTGTCCCGGTTTTCAGCCCGGTAACGCGCAAACGAACCGTGGTCCACGGCGCAACGATGATGTCGTCTTCATCGAATCCCATCATGTTGGCACCTTTCGTCTGCAGGACGCCGATCACGGTAAAAGTCACATTCTTGATCCGGATTTCCGAATCGATGGGCGAGTTGCCGCCGAAGAGCTCCTGCACGATCTTTGTCCCGACGACGCATACACGGGCGCGGGTATCGACTTCGCGGCGGGTGAAAATGCGCCCCTCCGTCACATCCCAGTCACGGATATCGAAATAATCCGGCGCCGACCCGACAATGGTGTTCGGCATCCAGTTTTTGTTTCCTGCAATCACCTGCGTAGACGAAGCACGCACAATCGGAACCGCCTTGTCGACCGTCTGGCATTCCGCAAGAATCGCCTCACAGTCTTCCGGCGTAAGCGACATGCTGTTGCCCATTCCCTGCCGGACGCCTCCGGGGACACGCGGCGCACCGGGCATGACCATAATCGAATTCGCGCCCATCTTCTCAATGGATGTCCGGATCGCCGTCGAAGAACCGTTTCCGATCTCCATCATGGCGATCACCGCCGCAATGCCGATCACAATACCGAGCGCGGTCAGCAGAGCGCGCGTCGGGTTGCGCCGGAGCGCTTTCAATGCAACTTCCATGGTTCTCAATAATGACATATCATTCACCTCCGTATGCGCCGCTGACCAGGAGCCCGTCATGAATATGGATTGTTCTCCTGGCATAGTCGGCGACTTCCTTCGCGTGCGTGACGAGAATAATCGTAATCCCCTCCTGATTGAGTTCCTCAAATATTTTCATCACATCCACACTGGTCTTAGAATCCAGATTTCCCGTCGGCTCATCGGCAAACAGAACTGGCGGGCGGTTGATCAAAGCGCGCGCAATCGCGACACGCTGCTGCTGTCCGCCGGAAAGCTGCGACGGATAGTGCTCCATCCGGTCTCCGAGCCCGACCCGCGTCAACATGGCACGCCCGCGCTCCCGCGCCTCTCCGGTCGAAAGCGAACCCGCCGTATAGAACAGCGGCATGATCACATTCTCCAGCGCACTGGTACGGGGCAGAAGATTGAAGCTCTGAAACACAAAGCCGATATGCCGGTTCCGCACCTGCGCCCGCCGGTCGCCGGAAAGGGAGCCGACCTCCTCCCCGTTCAGGAAATATTCTCCGGTCGTCGGACGGTCCAGACACCCCAGAATGTTCATGAGTGTGCTCTTGCCGGAACCCGACGCTCCCATCAGGGCGACGTATTCCCCTCTCTCGATGTTCATGGTGATGCCTTTCAGGACGGGCACGTCAATCTCACCGAGAAAATAGGTCTTTGTAATGGATTTCAGTTCAATGAGGCTCATTTTTTCTTCTGGTTCCTTCTGTGAGGCGGTGTGGGCAGGAACGGACTGGCGGAATTGCTTCCCGCGTTCTGAATGGCCTTGACCGTTTCCTTGCCGGTTACATATACAAGTCCTTCCTTGAGCACGTCGGCAATGATCTCCGTTTCCGTTCCGGTGTTCAGCCCCGTCCTGACCTTCAACGGTTTCAGCACCTCGTTTTCAACGGTCCAGATGGTGCGCTCGCCTTTCACCGGCGTTTCGTTCAGGGCAGACAGATATTCCGGTTTGAGATCGGAGGCGTCAGGGGTGAAACGGAGCGCGGCGTTGGGAACTGCGAAAGCATTGTCGCGCTTGTCCAGAATAAATTTGACATTGGCGGTCAGATAGGGCAGCAATGTGCCGTCGGAGTTGTCGGTACCGACCTCCACGACGTATGTGACGACGTTCTGCGACATAGTCGCATTGAGCCGGATTTTCTGCACTTCGCCTTTGAATTCGCGTCCCTGAAAAGCGTCCACGGTGAAAATCACCGGCTGCCCGACCTTGATCATGCCGACGTCGGCTTCATTGACGGAAACCCAGATCTGCATCCGCCTGAGATCTTTTGCAATCAGGAACAGGCTCGGGGCGCTCATGCTTGAAACGACGGTCTGACCGACACTGACGCGACGGTCGATGATGACTCCGTCCACCGGCGATTTGATTGTGCAGTATCCGAGATTTCGGGCGGCACGCTCCTGTGCCGCATTTGCGGCGGCAAGCGAAGCCTCCGCCTGCGCCAGGCTCGCTTTTTGAACGGCAAGATCCGCGACAGCGGCATCATAATCCGCTCTGGCGCTGTCATAAGTTGTCTTGGCGATGGCATTGGTCGGGTAGAGCTGCTGGGCGCGCGTCCACTCCTGGAGAGCCAGTTTGCATTTTGCCTCCGACTGCTGGATATTGGCTTTCGCGCTCTGAATCGCAGCCTTCGCCTGAAGCTGTTCCGCCTCGGCGGATTTCAACTCCGCGGCATAAAGGGAATCATCAATCAGGGCAAGGACGTCGCCATTCCTGATGACGGAACCGTAGTCAACACTTCTGCCTGCGGTATCCTTCCCGAACTGCGCGATCATCCCCTGCACCTGTGCGCCTACATTGACCAGCTCCTCCGGCTCCACGGTCCCCGTCGCACTGATCGTGCGCATCAGCCCCGTTTTTTCAAGACGATCCGTCCGGAAGATCGTTTTCTCCCCGGTATCCGAATAACTCCGGTATCCCCACACAGCCAGAACAATGATGGCGGCGGCAATCAGGAACAGAATAACGACTTTGGCAATTGATTTCATAAATGATCCCATCCTTTTTTATAATATGATTATATTCTGTAACGTGCAATACAGCTGTTTTATTGTATCGAAACCGGCAAAAAAAGGGAAAAAAATGAGACTGCGTCTTCATGTGGCATGACTTCCGGCAAAGGGGAAACAGAGGTGTCAGGCAAAACCGGAAACGGGAGTGAAAAGCCTCTGCCTTTCAGCTTCCGTATTCCGGCTTTCGCCGCCGCCATGCTTTTTTCAAAAAAATCCGCCGGTCTCCGGTATGGAATCACCAGTCGCGCAAACGATCGCAAACCAGCTTCAACGCATCGCGGACGGGAATCTCCGGATCGCTGGTTTCCAGATTGACATACCCCTGATATCCGCTCTCCCGGATCGCTTTCCATGTCGCAGCAAAATCAATGCTGCCTTTCCCGATCAATGCAAAAGTATAATAACGCCCGTCACGTTTGCGGTCGGAGCCGGGAACCGGCTCATCGGTAATGACCCAGTCCTTGAAATGAACGTGAACCACACGGTCCCGGACCTTGCGGTAAGACTCCGCATCATTCTCCGCAGTGGCGACATTGCCGTTGTCGAAAGTCAGGCAAAGCCCCGGAACCGCGTTCAGCACCTCCAGCGCCTCATCTGCCGTGACGATCGGACTCCGGTCCAGAGCAGTGCTTTCAAAAGTGAGAGTGATTCCCGCCTGTTTCGTGATCGGGATCATCCGCCGGTAGTGTTCAATCCAGAGTTTGCGGTCCTCCGCCGGAGTCATGATGCGCTTATGCGCGAACGGGGGAATCATCATCACGGGCGCTCCCAGTGCGACAGCGTCATCCACGGAACGTTTGAACTCATCCAGCGCATCGGGAGATTCCTCAATGAATCCGCGGAGCAGCGGAGTATGCGCCGCAACGGGAAGCCCTGCGTCATCACAGCGTTTCCTGAGCTCCGCCGCCGGGGTGTCATGTGTTGTGACCCAGTCGATTGCAGACATGCCGCAGTCAAGCGTTGTCTGAATGATTTCCGCAGGCGTAAACTTTCCAGCCATCATCATTGACATCATGCATAAATTCATAAACAGCTCCTTCCGTATAAAGCCAGTGCATGAATAGTTTAATCCCGGCATACGTTTTTTGCAAATGGAGAGAATAAAATTCATTCCGGATTTTATCCCCCGCCTCCGGCCGCGCTCATTTCCCTCCTTTCCACACTTATGACTGCCATGAATCCGCGGAAACCCGGGGGCGGAATCCGCCGGTTCTTCCGGAAAAAAAGAAAAAAAATTGTTTTGCATCTTGAAATTGCCAACGATGGCAAATATAGTAACCGTGATTTTATCAACAATCACTTTTAACTCAAGATTGAGGGAGATTTGGAAAATGGCTCTTCTGAGGCGCACCAAAGACACGGCATTTCCGGTAAAAGTCATGCAGTTCGGGGAAGGCAACTTCCTGCGCGCATTCATCGACTGGATGATCAATGAAATGAATAAACAGGGCAAATTCAACGGAATGGTCCAGCTTGTCCAGCCGCTCGAAAAAGGAATGGGCGACATGATCAATGCGCAGGACGGGCTGTACACTCTGATCCTGCGCGGCATGGCAAACGGGAAAGTCGAGGAAAACCGCGAAATCATCGAATGCGTCAAGGGCTGCCTGAATCCCTATTCCCAGTGGGCGGACACCGTCGCCTGCGCCTGCGGGAAAGACCTGCGTTTCGTATTCTCCAATACGACCGAAGCGGGAATCGAATACAAGCCGGAACCCTATACGCCGGGAAAATGCCAGAACACCTATCCGGCAAAACTCGCAAGCCTGCTGTATGAACGTTTCAAAGCCTTCAACGGCGCGGCGGACAAAGGATTGATCCTGATCCCCTGCGAACTCATCGACAAGAATGGCACAAATCTGAAGAAATGCATTCTGAACTATGCGAAAGACTGGAATCTGCCTGCGGAATTCACCGCATGGATCAATGAGTCCAATCTGTTCGTCAATACGCTCGTAGACCGTATCGTTGCGGGGTATCCGCGCGCCGAAGCCGCAAAAATCGAAGCGGAACTCGGTTACAGCGACAATCTGATCGACTGCGGTGAAATCTTCCATTTCTTCGTAATCGAAGGACCGCAGTCTCTCTCGAAAGAACTGCCGCTCATCGATGCGGGGCTCCAGGTCGTGATTACCGACAATCAGACGCCCTACCGTACGAGAAAAGTCCGTTTCCTGAACGGCGCCCATACTGCGGACGTTCTCGCCGCAAGTCTCGGCGGGCTCACTTTCGTGGACGAGATGATGAACGATCCCGACTTCGGCAGGATGGTCTGCAAGGCGATCAACGACGAGATTTTCCACACGGTTCAGCTTCCCGAAGAAGAAAAACGTTTCTTCGCCGACTCCGTGATCGAGCGTTTCAAGAATCCTTTCGCCCAGCACAGGCTGCTTTCGATCTCCCTGAACTCCGTTTCCAAGTGGAAAGTCCGCGTCATGCCGAGTCTGCTCGACTACGTGCAGATGAAAGGCAGACTGCCCGAAGTGCTCGCATTCTCTCTCGCCGCTCTGATCCGGTTCTATATGCTCGAACTCAAAGACGGCGCAGCGGAAGGCTCCGTGGACGGCAGAACCTATCCCGTGGCGGATTCCGAAGACGTGCTCCGGTTCTTTGCGGATGCCACCGCGCAATTCAAGGCGGACGGCAATACTGCAAAGCTGGTTGCGTCCGTTCTCGGAAACAAAGAGTTCTGGGGGATGGATCTCAACACGGTCCCCGGACTGGCGGAATTCGCAACCGCCAAACTTGAGCTCATCAACAAAGACGGCATCCGCAGTGCCGTCAAGACAATTCTTTGAGGTGGCGCATGCGTTTCATTCAAATCCATCCTTCCGACAATGTCGCCGTCGCACTTGAAGACCTCAAGGCAGGCGAGAATGCCGGAGTGACTCTCCGCGAGGACATCGGACGCGGTCATAAATTTGCACTGCGCCCGATCAGGAACGGTGAAAATATCGTCAAATACGGTATGCCCATCGGTGCCGCGAAACTCGACATCGCCGAGGGGGAGAAGGTGCATACGCACAACATCAAAACACGTCTTGACGGGGTCCTGAATTATGAATACCGCCCCGATCTCTCCCATGCGCTGCACGACGGGCGTGAAGACTTTTTCATGGGATACCGCCGTTTCGACGGACGCGTCGGCATCCGCAACAACATCTGGATCATACCGACTGTGGGCTGTGTCAACACGCTCGCGGAAAATCTGGCGAAGGCTGCAAATAAAAAACTGCCCGCGGGCTCGGTGGAGCGTGTCATCGCCCTGCCCCATCCCTACGGTTGTTCCCAGCTTGGAACGGATCATGCGCTGACACGCAGGATTCTCGCCGATTTCGTAAGGCACCCGAATGCCGGGGGTGTTCTTGTCGCCGGGCTCGGCTGCGAGAACAACACAATTGCCGAATTCAAAAAAGAGGTCGGCGCGCATGATGAAAAACGTGTCCGTTTCATGATCGCGCAGGAGGAGGAAGATGAGTTCGAAACCGGTATGAGGATGCTTGAGGAGCTCATTGAAAATGCAAAAAACGACCAGCGTGTGAAAGTTCCTGTTTCCGAGCTCGTCGTCGGATTGAAATGCGGCGGTTCGGACGGGCTTTCCGGCATTACCGCAAATGCGCTTGTGGGCCGTTTTTCGGACCGCCTGACAGCCTCCGGCGGCACCAGCATATTGAGCGAAGTGCCGGAAATGTTCGGCGCGGAAACACTCCTGATGAATCGCTGCATCACACCGGAAGTGTTTGAAAAATGCGTAAAAATGATCAATGACTTCAAGAACTATTTCACCCGCTACGGACAGACCATCTATGAAAATCCGTCCCCGGGCAATAAAGAGGGCGGAATCTCCACGCTGGAAGACAAGTCCCTCGGCTGCACGCAGAAAGGCGGCGCCGGAACCGTGGTCGATGTCCTCGATATGGGCGAAACGGTCAGGGTCAAGGGGCTGAACCTGCTGAACGGCCCCGGCAACGACATGGTGGCGACGACGCTTTTAAGTGCCGCCGGAGCGCATATCGTTCTTTTTACAACCGGACGCGGAACTCCTTTCGGCGGCGTGGTCCCGACACTGAAAATAGCCTCCAACACGGCGCTTGCGGAGAAAAAGCCCCACTGGATCGACTTCAACGCCGGGCAGCTTGTCGAGTCGGAAAAAGCGTCTGCCGCAGTTGATGAAGATTTCTACCGGCTCGTTCTGGACACCGCATCCGGCAAGCCTGCGAAAAACGAGGAACACGCCTACGAGGAGATCGCAATCTTCAAGGACGGAGTAACTCTGTAAAGGCGAACTATGGCAGGCATCACACTCAAACAGTTATCCGAACTTTCCGGGCTTTCAATCCGGACCGTGAGCCGTGTCCTGAAAGGACAGGCGCATGTGATCCCGGAGAAGCGCGATCTCATTCTGGAGCTTGCGCGGAAGCATCATTACATCCCGAACATGGCGGCGCGCAACCTGCGCCTGAACCGCACGAACATCGTCGGGATCATCTGTGCGAACATGATGCAGGAAGTCAGCGTGAAGAAACTGCACGATCTTGTGATGCAGCTTGAAGCATGCGGGTATTATCCGCTGATCGGGCGCCTTGACTGCAATCCGGAGAATATCCGGCACATGCTTACGGAATGGTCCGGCGTAACGAATCATGTGGTGGTAATGCCGTCGGTGACGGAGGATGTCTCAACGGAAATCGTGGACATTCTCCGCCAGTATCCTCTGACAGTGATCTTCATCGACCAGAAAGGCGTCGAGGGATGCCATACGCTGAACATCAACCGCGCAACCGGCATCCGTTCCGCAATCATCCATCTGATCCGGAGCGGACGCAAAAAGATTCTGCGCTGCGGGGATGTCGGCACACGCGATTCGGGGCTTGCCGCGGCATTCGAGGAAACCGCGCTTTCGGAACGTCCGGAATTCATCCGCATCAGATACCATTCCGATTTCAAAGAAGGCATGGAACTCGGACCCCGGATCATGGAATCCGGCGCGGATGCGGTCTTTTTCGACACGGACCGGATGGCGCTCGGCTTCATGAACTACGCCGCCGCGCACCACATCCCGATCCCCGGACGAATTGCGGTTGTGGGATTTGACGATGACAACAGCGGGCACATGATTTACCCCGCATTGAGCACCGTCGCCCATCCGATCGAAGAACTGAACCGTGCGGTCATATCAATCATCCGCTCCAAGAGCCAGAAGATCGTCAAAAAGAGCTTTGACACGAAATTCATCCGCCGTGCCAGCGCATGAGATTTTCTATTCTCGTTCAAAATAAATAAGCGTTCCGCCTGCGGATTTCCAGAAAAGCGGTTTGTTTTCCCGGAGCGCATCCAAAAACCTGTCGGCATCAGCCGCATGACACAGCAGTACCCAGTATTTTCCGGGAGCCTGAAATACCGGAGTCTTCCGGCAGACACTGAGATCGCTCTCTTCATAAGGCAGGTCGCAGATGTCATGGAGCGGAATCTGTTTCTCTGAGAAAATGTAAACAGCCGCTTTTCCGCCTGCATTGGCATAGATGAAATCCCCTTCCTTACGTCCTTTCTCCAGAATTCGGTAAAGGGGGTCGATCGCCCATGTGATATGGAATGTGGAAAGAAGAATGAAAAGGTTCACGCAAATGAAATAGAGGAACAGAACATGGAATATGAGACGCTGTTTCAATAAAATCCAATTCATACCAGAAGCCACCAGCAGATATACAAAAGGAATGGTGAAAAGAATCAGTCTCGCATAAATGATATTTTCTCCGCTGTCAATGGGATAATGCCGCAGCAGAGACGCCATATAAGTCAACAGCAGCGGGATTGTTATGAACAGGCATTTCCATCTGTCATCCTGCCATGCCCGCCATCCGCCGATACATGCCAGAGCAAGAGGAAACAGATAAAAAGGAAAATACCGGACAGAAAGCGCGTAAGGAAAACAAAACACATTTCTGAATAAATGGACATACCACCGGATGTTTTCCCCATTGTAAGGTATTGGCGCAAAAAATGGGGCATGAAAAGAAAACATCCCCCTCGGAACCGTCTTCAGGGCAAGCGCCAGACATAATAACAGAAGGATTCCCCATATCATGTTCAGCAGAATTACAGGCACAATTTTTCTTCTTCTCTCTTTATGGCACAGATAATAAAAGAAAAGAATTCCCCCAAAAGCCGGAATTGCAAAAAACATCGCATTGGAAAACAGAATTGCCCAAACCCCCGTCAAGACTGTCTTCAGCCAGCAGTTCACGGAAAAAGTATCTTTTAACTGCAAAACATAAAAAAGCAGAACAATGGAAAAAAAGACATCAAAAGAATATGGTTTCAACTCACCGGCATAATAAATCAATGAAGTATTGAAAGAAAACAGAAAGAGCAACAGCAATACGATCCCGACAGGAAACAGTTTTTTCAATAACCTGTAAAAATAAAACAGAGAAAGAATGCTTGCCAGGCAGACGGGAAAAACAACAAAGAACTCATCATAAGAAAAAACTTCGCCGGAAAATTTCAGCAGCAGTAAAAAAAGCGGAGGGGCGGACTGGGCATTGGGCAGTGTTTGAGTCAGCAGACCTGAGAAAGGAGTCTGTGCCACTGCCGACGCCACAGCCAAAGTATCGCACCAGTAAGTGTGCGTCAAATAATTTTCCGCTCTGAAAAAAATACCAAAAGCCAGAATCATGACCAGGATTCGAGAAATTCCGCTGCTGTATTCCTCCAATCCCGTTATCTTTTTTGCATATGTAACCAAATGCTCCGGCACATAACGAAGAAAAAGGAACAATCCGATCAAATAGACTCCAAGAAAGAAAATGGTGTCAAACAAAAATCTCAGTTTGAAATAATAATAGTAATACACCTCATGATTCATTTCCCTATGAAGAAGAAAACGGATTTTTTCTATGCCTGCGTAAGATAACGGTTCCCAGAAAGAAATACAGAACAGGAAAAATAATAAAGCACAACCGGCAAATAAAAAAGAAGAAGGCCCGCGTATTGCTCTCTGAAAAATCGCCTCTGTTTTTCTCATATTCATCCATGCCTGATCATATATCAAATCTCTTTGTGCGCATGGCATACTTTATGCTGTTTATTATAATAATCAAATGTATTTTTCCCTGTTTTTTAAAGAAACAGGGAAAAATACGGAAAAAAGGATACAGCAAAACAGTAAGACAAGACAATTCACCGTTTTTCAATATACGGCGAAAATCACTCAGGCCGATACCATCCGCTGAAGTCACAATTTTGAAAACAGGAGCTGCGGTATCATTTCCTGATCTGGAACGGGAGACTGCGCCCGATACCGTCAATGCTGATGAAATAAGTTCCCGGCAAAGTGAGCGGCGTCAGATCAATGGAATAAATCTTTTCCGAAGGAAAATCACGATTCCAGACACCGATCACTTTAGACTGCGGGACCGGACGGATTTTTCCCGAAAAAATCAGTTTGCCGTCCGCTTCGCTGAATACCCTGAAAGGAAGCTTTTCCGGATAGGCAATGGAAAGCTTTGAGGCGGGAAGCGAAAGCTTCGACTCGATTCCGCCGAATACAGCCGGATAGTTCCCCATCCAGCAGAAGAGATACATCTCCTTGCCGTCCTGATTCGCCAGATAACCGTATTCGTCGATATGAAGCACACTCGTAAACGTCGCCTCCGGGCGGAAATTCAGAAGCGCATCCTGCGCTGAGCTCGTGACGTTCCAAGCGACTTCCACATGAATCCGGTCCCCCGATCTGACAAATGTATCCGTCAGCCTCACGAACACATCATGCCGCAGGATCGTCTCCAGCGGATTCCCCTGCGCCCGATGCCCGTCAACCACGGAACGGACGGAAATCATCTCGAAAGGAACGGCTCTGCCGTTGATCTTGATCAGATAATTCTGCGTCTTCGCCGCCTCCGACGGATTGAATGCAGGACCGAACATCAGCCGCAGACATGACTCGCCCAGATTCTCGATTCCGCGGAACCCGAGCACCTCCATGTTTTTCTCCCCGGACTCCGTTTTCCCGGCTTCCTGCGGATAAACGACAGAAGCTCCAGTCCTGCCGTATGTAATGCCTTCCGTTGCAACGGCATACCGACATCCCTTCTTCATCGGCTGCGGCAGCGTCAGCTTCAAAACCGTTTTCATGAAGTTACCGGCATAAGAAGTCTTCAGTTCAAGGTCCTGCCTGATGACCGAGACACTCTGCGGGCGGATTGACTTCGTATAACCATAGGCGGGATCATCGAAACTCAGGATGCTGTAAGCCTCCGGTTTGTCGTAATTTCCGCCCAGGCTGGTGCCGAAGACAACCTGCAGTTCAGTCGGAGAAAGAGCCTCTACGCCGCGAAGCCCATAATACTCCATCGCAATGGATTTTTCCGTCCGTGGAAATGCGAACGGATTGAATTCCGCTCCGTACAGTGAAAGCGACGCCACCAGTAAAAGCGGCAGGAACGTTTTGAAATTCATAGTTTACCCCCCGGTTGTTATGAATTGTTGTTTTAACCGGTTCCGTATGCGAAACAGGGACGGAACCGTGGATTATTTCTGTAAATCAGGTTGTCTGCGATTCAATCAGCTCACGCTGCTCGTCGGAAATCCCGACGAATCTCGGATTGCCGGGCATGATTCCGCGGTGCGATTCCTTGATGAAGTTCACAAACATATGAACCTCCGGCAGCACGTTTTCGCCGCGTTCGATCTGCTCCAGCGCATTCTTGGCATTCAGCCCCTCAAAGAAGAAAGTCCGGATCGCACGGCGGATCGCAAGACGCTGTTCGTTGCTCATCCCCGCACGGCGAAGCCCGATCGTGTTGGGCCCCGTGATCACATTACTCTCGCGCAGCATGCAGAACGGCGGAATGTCCTGCCCGATATGAGCCCCGGGACCGACCATCGCAAGAGCACCGATACGGCAGAACTGGTGAACCAGCACAAAGCCGCTGAAAACAGCACCCTGCCCAACCTGCACGTGACCGGAAAGCGCGGTATTGTTTGCAATCGTCACTCTGTCTCCGATGATCACATCATGCCCGATATGGACGAACGCCATCAGCAGCACATGATTGCCGATCGTCGTTTTCAGGAATTCAAAAGGCGGCCTGTGAACCGTCACATATTCCCGGATCACGGTATCCGAACCGATTTCCGTATAAGACTGAATTCCCTTGTAGAATCTGTGGTCCTGCGGTTCCGCCCCGACAAAGGCGCCGAAATAAATCCGGCAGCGCGGGCCGATTGTGGTATACTGCCCGATTTTGACATGTGCATCAATAAAGCAGTCGTCACCGATTCTCACATCATCATCAATGATGGCATAGGGTCCGATCTCTACATTTTTCCCGATCTCCGCATTCGGAGATACAACAGCGGTTGGATGGATTGCCATGAAAGTTCCTTTCCCTTGTTATTCTCTTACCTGTTAATCTAACACATTTTGAGATTCATGCAAATGAAGTTCCGGAAAAAAGCGTCAATCCTTCGGTTTTCCGTTCCGGCACCTCATCGTCAAGCCGCCGGCGTTTTCTCAAAATGAGTTTTCCGGGCCGGGGAACTTCTGCTCCCGGACATCGGAAACATATTCCGTGAAGGCGCGGCGGATTTCATCGGTAAGATTGGCATAACGCCGGGCATGTTTCGGCTGGAAATCCGTAAAAAGCCCAAGCAGGTCATTGACCACCTGAACCTGTCCGGAGCAATGCACCCCAGCCCCGATTCCGATGGTCGGCACGCTGATCGCCTCCGTAATCTGCTTCCCCAGTTCGGCGGGCATACACTCCAGAACCATCGCGAACACCCCCGCCGCTTCCATTGCCTTCGCGTCCGCAATAATCCGCTCGGCGTCCTCGTCTTTCCGCCCGGTCACGCGGTAAACGCCGGAGGTTTTGATATGCTGGGGCAGAAGCCCGATGTGACCCATCACCGGAATTCCCGCATGAACCATGCGCTCGACGGTCGGGGCAAGCGCGGCGTCGCCTTCGATCTTGACTGCATCGCACTGTGCCTCCTGCAGATAACGTGCCGCATTTTTAAGAGCATCCGTTTCGCTCGCATGGCAGGTCATGAACGGCATGTCGCCGATCACAAACGCATCGGGAGCGCCGCGCCGGACTGCCGCGCAATGATGAAGCGACTGTTCCAGCGTAACAGGAAGCGTGTTCTGATACCCGAGAACCGCCATGCCGAGAGAATCGCCTACAAGGATGATATCGATCCCGCACTCCTGCGCAAGCTTTGCCGTCGGCGCATCATACGCAGTCAGCATCACGATCTTTCTGCCTTCATTTTTCATTTTGCGGAAAAGTGAAACGGTCGGTTTTTTCATAGTTCCCATATTTCTCAC
>DXVA01000100.1:0-11370 GCA_019408975.1 Lentisphaeria bacterium
ACGGAGATATCGCCGATCTTGTGAAAAAGGGCAAAGTGGATGCCTTACTGATCGGCACCCGGTGCAACCTGCATACGGTGCTGGCTGTGGAGGCGTTGAAATACGATCTTCCTGTGTGGCTTGAGAAACCGGTGGCAATCTCCATGGAACAGGCGCTTGCGCTGGAACGGGCGTGCCGGGAAAAGCCGGACCGCATTCTTGTCAGTTTTCCTCTGCGCGCGACTCCGATTTATGAGCGTGCCAGAGAAATTCTGGACAGCGGGCGTTTGGGAAAAGTCGTGCATTTCAATGCTGTTAATTATGTTTCTTACGGGGGCGTTTATTTTGAGACCGCCTACCGGAATTTTGAGGTGACGCAGGGGCTTTTTCTGCAGAAAGCGACTCACGATTTCGATTATCTGTGCCGGATTCTGAACTCACCGATCCGCAGAATTGCCGCATTGTGGTCGCGCGGACAGATTTTCGGCGGCGACAAGCCGGAAAACATCCGGTGCGGAGAGTGCGATGAAGTGGAAAACTGCATGGAGAGCCCTTTGAACCGTATGCGCGGGAATTCCGGCGGAGACCTCAGAAGTCATCTCTGCCCGTTCAGTTCACGCCTCGGAACACCGGAGAGCGGAATGAATGAAGATGCTTCCAGTGCATTGATTGAACTTGAAAACGGAATTCACGGAGTGTATTCCCAGGTGTTCTTCACCCGTCGTGCCGCATGGCGCGGCGCGACTTTCAGCGGATACCGGGGGACACTCTCTTTTGACTGGCCAAGTGCGGAAATCCGTATGACGGAACATTTTGCACCGTTTGCCACCGTGATCAACGCGCCGAAGAAGGATTCCCATTTCGGCGGCGATTATGAACTCGGGCGCAGTTTCCGGGACATGATCCTGAAAGGACGGACTCCTCTTGCAGGAATTGAGGACGGCCTGAACAGCGTCTATGCCTGTCTCGCCGCGAAACAATCTGCCGAAACGGGAAAATTCGTCAAGGTCAGGCATTTCGGGGATGTTTTCCCGAAACGCATGAAATCATAGGTTTTTGAAATCTTTGCGGTTCCCGTTTGAAAAGCTTCGTGTGCAGGTTACAGTAAGGCGGAATCCGGAGGAGATGAAATATGACGACGCATATCATTAAAAAAGACGCGCTTTATGAGCGTTTGAAGCAGGATATTCTGCTGGGGCATTATAAGGAGGGGGACCGTTTGCCCAGCGAGCCGCGTCTCGCGTCTGCGCTCAAAGCTGGACGTGTTACCGTGCGGTCCGCTCTGGAACGTCTGGAAAAAGAGAAACTGGTGCTGCGTTATCAGGGAAAAGGAACCTTTGTGGCAAGCCGTTCCGGAAAAGAGAATTATGCGGGGCACTATCTGCTGATCTATTTCGATTCTTCCGATTTTTCGAGTTCGTCGCTTCACATCATGCCGGGAATCGAGCAGTATTGCGCCAGGCTGAACATACGCCTGACGAAAATGCCGCTTTCCGTTATCCGCTTTGCCGGTTATGAGCGTTCTCTTGAAATTCTGGGACAGGATCATTACAGCGGAGTCATCCTGCTGGCGCATTGTTTTACGGGGAAAGAGGTGGAGCTTGGAATACTCAAGGCGTTGAAACTGCCGGTAGTGCTTCCACATGCGGTGAAGGAGGATGCGGAAACAACAGGTTTTGCGACGCTTTATTATCAGGTGCATGAAGCGGTGGAAGAGGCGGTGCGCTACCTGGTCTCGCTCGGGTTGAAGCGTTTTGCGACGTTTAATTTCATTGATCAGGTTCGCAGTTCCACTCCGGTTTTCAACTGGTCGCCGGAGGATTACCTGCTTATGCTGAAGCGGAACGGTGCGGATGCTTCGCCGGAGCTGATTTATGAGATGGAACAGTCGGACCTTGAATCTGTGGAACGGGCTCTCCTGCATCTGCGGAAACGGAGTCCCGGAATTCGCTCCATTTTCTGCTGTTCGGACTTCTGCGCCCTGCGGGTCTATCAGGCATGTGCGAATCACGGAATCAGAATTCCGGAGGACCTGACAGTGATGGGATTCTGCGGTTATCCGGGCGGACGCCTGCTTGCCCCGTCTCTCTCGACAGTGGACTTGCAGTATGAGAATATCGGGCATATGGCGGTCGATGTCCTGCGGCATTCCGATGAATGGTTCGGCAGGGATGTCCCCTGCCTGCCGACTCCGCACCGACTGGTTGCGGGGGGCAGCACGGGTTCAGGAAAAAAGAAAACGGCAAAGACAGGAAGAAAGGAAAACTAAATGAAGCGGCATTCAGAGACGGGATCATCGGAGCATACGGGATGTTTTACATTGATAGAGCTTCTGATCGTGATTTCGATCATCGCGATACTGGCGGCGATGCTTCTGCCGGCATTGGGCAAGGCGCGGGAAAAAGCATATTCCACGCAATGCCTTTCCCAACTGAAACAGCTGGGGCTTGCAATGAACCAGTATGCGGATGATTACAAGGGGTATTTCCCGCATTATCAATTCGTGAATCCGCTTGCTCCTTATGCGGGTGTCAGAACTGAATTGCAGGGCAATGGACTGCCGAAGCTGGCATGGCCGTACAACCGACCCGGCATCTTTCATTGTCCGAAAGACAGGGAGTCGGTTGATTATTACAACAGCAATGTTGCCATGCCCGGCTATGCGGGCGCAACACTGGTCATGGCTCAAAGTTATGCGGTCAATTACTATACCCGCAGCGACAGGTCTGATGACAGCAATATCGCCGTTGCGGTAAGGCAGGTGAAACAGCCATCCCGGACATTCTGTCTGATTGATGGTTATGGATGCGTGACGAAAGGGGCTTTCCCGTTCGATCCCGGGAAAACGCCGCCGTCTTCTGTGACGGAAAACGCCTGTCGCCCGCGGCATATGAACAGTGCCAATCTTGTATTTGTCGCCGGGAATGCGGAGAGCGGCAGTATTCTCCAGCTTCGTATGAGGAAGGACAAAGATTTATTTTTCACTGAGTGATTCTGTATCCGAAATAACAAAAAAGAAAGGATGAAACAATGAAACACACACTTTTGATGCTCGGAGCTCTTTTCGCAGGAACTGTTCTCTTTGCTGAGGAGCTTGACGTCAACGGAAGCTTCATGAAAACCAGTCCGCAGGATGCGAAGCAGGCTGCCGGATGGGTGAAGTCATGGAGCAACATGAAAGACATCGGCAGCGTAACGCTTGAAAAGGGATCGGCAGACGGCAGAAACGCCGTCCGGCTCAAGACGACCAGACTTCTGACTCCTTATACGAGTCTCGTGGAAATTCCTGTGACGGCAGGCAAAGAGATCACGATTTCATTCGATGCGAAAGGAAAAGGGAGAATCAGCGATTGTTTCTATGTGCACGGTGTTGCTCCGAAGAAGGAATACTATGGGCGTTTCCACAATAAAAATGTGGCTGTCACGCCGGAATTCAAACGCTATGCGTTTACTTTCAAGACTCCCCCGGCGGAATATATGGACGGCAAGACCAAAAAAGGGATTCCCGGTTTCGTGCGTCCCGGAGTCTGCGTCTTTGCCGATTCCGATATCGTGATTGAGAATGTGAAAGTCGATGTGAAGTGAATTGAAGCATCAGGCAAGGATGTTCAGATGAAAAAAAGATTGCTTATACTGGCTTTGTGTCTCGGAGCCGGAGGGATTTCAGCCGCAAATCCTCTGGCGGCGATCAACGACGATCCGCCGCCGCGCATAGAAAAAATCGGCAGGGAAAAGACAATCCCGCTTGTCCGTGACGGAAAAACGGAGATGGAGATCGTGATTCCGGCGGATGCGTTTCCGATCGTCCGTTTTGCCGCGGAGGAAATTCAAAAAACATTGAAAAAAGCTTCCGGAGCCGATGTCCCGATCCTGAATGCCCCCTCCGGCAGCGGCAGGACAGTGCTTTTCCTGGGAGATCAGGAGGCGGTACGCGGGGCAGGGATTAAGGTTGACAGTATTCCGCGTGATGGTTTTATTCTGAAAACAGCGGGAAGGCAGATTTACCTTGCCGGCAGGGATGATCCGAAACTGCGTCCCGATGCGCGCGGCTGGGGCGTCATCCGCGAACGCGGCACCCTGCACGGCGCTTACAGTTTTCTGGAACGTTTTGCCGGAGTCCGCTATTATTTTCCCGGCGAGATCGGAACGGTGATCCCGGAAAATAAGAATATCGCCATGCCGGAAACGGAACTGCTGGACCGTCCGGATTTTCCTCGCAGGCGCATCGGTTTTTTCGGAAAAAACTGGATTCAGGAGGTGGACCCGGGAATGGCAGGGCTGTATCATTTCCGGCTGCGGACGGAGAGTTTCTATGTGCCATGCTGTCATGGCTTGGAACGCATGAAATATCAGCTCCGTTTCACGAAGACGCATCCGGAGTATATTGCGATGGATGCGAACGGGAAACGTTATCTTGATCCCGGTTCCCCGTATTACGGCAACATCTGCTATACCAGCGAAGGAATGCGCAACGAGATTTACAGGGACGCGGAGGCTTTTCTGACCGGCAAGCCCGCTTCCTCGCGCGGACTTGCTTCATGGGACCCTTCCTCCGCCCAGCCGGGCTTTTTCGACCTGATGCCGAAAGACCATTTCAAGGACTGCATGTGTCCGGAGTGTCAGAAGTTCTATGCCGCCCATCCGAAGAAATCAGATCTTGTGTGGGATCTTCTGAACGACATTGCCGGGCGCCTGAAAAAGAACGGGATTCCCGGCATGGTGACGATGCTTGCCTATGGGCATTATACCGATGTTCCTGACATCGAATTTCAGGATAACGTTCTGGTGCAGGTCGCGGTAAACGGCCCGTGGGCGGAGACGAATCCCGCACTTCAGCGGAAACATGACCGGCGCATTCTCGACTGGAAACAGAAGATGAACCGCAAACCGTGGCTCTGGACCTACATCGGAAAATACGGCGCGCTGGAACTGCCGGGAGTTCCGCCGCTGACTCCGCGTGCCGTCGGAAGCTACTTCAAGCGTCAGGCGGGCAATATCTGCGGCGGTTTTGTAGAATCCGAATCGGATTTCGAGCTGACGCAGTATCTGAATCTCTATGTTTTTTCCAGAGTGGCATGGGACAACCGGACGGATGTCGATGCGCTTCTGAAAGAGCATCACCGTCTGATGTTCGGCAGGGGCGCCAATCCCATGGGCAGATTCTTCGACCGCATCGAGGAACTCTGGATGAACCGGATTGCCGGACGGATTGTCGAGACTCCGGTCGGGCCGCAGGCAGTGCCTCCCAGCGATTACGAATTGTGGGAAAAAATCTATTCCCCTGCGGAATTGAAAAGCTTTGAGAAACTCTTTGATGAGGCGGAAACCCTGGCAAAGGGAGATGCCGGAACGGAAAAGAGAATTGCTTATTTCAGAAAATACATTCTGGATACGATCAGGGAAGCGTCCGAACGCTATTTCAGAAATGCGGCGAATGCCGGCAAACTGGCGTATGACGGGAAAAGTCTGAAAAGTGGTGAAACGATTGTAATCGACGGCAGGCTTGACGATCCGGCGTGGGAAAAGGCGCCGGAAGAGTGGCTGGTGCCGTTCAAGGGCGATGTCTCGGAGGTCGGGACACGTTTCCGGCTGATGAAGGACGCGCACTGTCTGTATCTCTCCGTGTTCTGTGAGGAACCGGAGCAGGGGCAGATGATATTGAACTGCAAAGCGCGTGATGACAAGACGCTCTGGCAGGATTCAGGAATTGAATTCTTCCTTTCGCCGGACGGCGATCGCCGGAACTACATTCATTTCATCATCAATGCCGATGGTGTAGTCTATGATGCAAAATGTGAACGCATGGGAGGCGAAAGCCGTGCCGATACCGCATGGAATTCTTCCTCCGAAGTGAAAACCGCACGCGGGAAAGACGTATGGACTCTTGAATTACGCATTCCCTTGAAAGAGCTGGCGGGGTTCGATCCGGAGAAAGCGGTTTTCAATGTGGCGCGCAACCGGAATCTCAAGTCTCCGTGCGGCGTGAAGCTCTATACATGGAGTCCTTATATCAAAGGTTTTCATGATTCACTGAACTACGGCAGACTGCGTTTCGATGTCCCTGCGGAAGAGAAGCTGATTGAGAACGGTGATTTCACCGCGCCTTTTTCCGGGCGTTATTTCGGCGGCTGGTGGGCGGATCAGAATGAGGTCGATCAGGGCTTCATAGCGTATGACGGAAAAATATTCCGCAAAGGCGGGCAGAGCCTGCGCATCAGCAACGACGGAAAGAAACGGCGGCTTGTGACGCAATGGCTGCCGAAGCTCAAGTCAAACACCTCTTATCAACTGACCTATGATTTGAAAATGGAGAACGTGAAATCCGTGGGAAATGACGGCGGTGTTGTGATTAACTTCGGCGCTCCGGCAAATGTCTTCTACCCGAAGAACCGTTACTTCGGGACGATGCCGTGGACTTCTCAGGGAATGACTTTCAAAACCGGTGTTTTCACAAAGGAACATCCGGCGTTCATCCGTCTTCAGTTCTTCCCCGGCACGGGAACGGTATGGTTCGACAATCTGCGGCTGAAAGAGCTCAAAGACCAGCCATGAGAAAGAGAACCTGATCCCTCGGCGGCGGCAGGTTTCCTGCCGCTGCCCGGCAGTTTCGGCTGTCCGGGATGATGGATCAAGCTTTTACCGGGTATCTTTCCTGTCTCTGATGCGATTCCTGATCAGTTCCGCCATGCTCAGGATCATGATCATCAGGAATCCGATGTTCAGGATTGCAAAGAGATGCCCGATGAACGGCATATTCAGCGTGGAGTTGTCTATTTCCGTAAACCGGAAGAAAAGAAACATGGTGCAGAGCCCGATCAGAAACAGGCTGGCATAGAATAAAAGTTCGACGATACTCCCGGCGGGACCCGTCGCGGTTTCCACTGTTGCATTGTTTTTCAATTTTCTGTTTTCGGGATATTTCATAATGCCCCTCCTTTTAGGTTTTCCTCCATCTGCCGGATGCCTGCTGTCCGGATGAGCGGCACCCGATGTGCCGGGTATATTTCCATGCGCCTGAACCGGCGGAGAGAGAAGATATAGAAAAATGTGACGATTATATCTCTTTCAAGATCTCTCTGCGACACTTTTGTCTTTCGGCATCCGTATGAAAAGATGGAACTTGTTTCGCGTTAGACATGCTGATGCGGCAATTTGTTCCGGGGGCGTGAAAGACGGGATCATACATGGAGGCGGAGCATGAAATCTGCATCGGGACAGTTCATTTTTCCGTTGACAGCCGGACTTCCTGAAGACTTTTGCGGAGCGCCGGCAGAGTGACCGGTTTCAGGATAATTCCGGAGAATATTTCCGGCAGATTGCCGAGAGCCTGGGAATCCGCGGTGACGGCAAAAACCGGAATCCCCGCGGTTTCCGGAGATTCTGCCAGATGTTCCGCCAGCTCTGTGCCGTTCATTTCCGGCATCCAGAGATCGGTCAGGATCATTTCCGGTTTCAGCGTTTTGAGCAGCTCCAGCGCTTCTTTTGCAGAGTATGCCGGAATACTTTCTATGCCCAGCTGTTTCAGCATTGCCGCAAGAATCTTCAGATTGACGGGTACGTCGTCCACGATCAGCACCCGTTTCGGCAGGCGGGGCGTGGAGGAGGGGGGAGTCTCGTGGCTTTCTCCGTGAATCGCCTGAACAGGATTGCTGTATTCCACCGCGTGAAGATGAATGGAAAACGCCGTGCCTTTGCCGGACTCGCTTTCCACTTCGATTCTGCCTCCCATGCGTTCCGTGAGACGTTGTGAGATGACGAGTCCCAGCCCCGTGCCTTCCACATCTCTGATATGGTGCTGTTTGAAGGGGACGAACAGTTCACGGACTTCCTCGCGGGACATGCCCAGCCCGGTATCGCGGATCGTTACGGTGAAGTCTCCATGTTTTCCAGATTCCGCATGAAAAGCGGCGGAGAACGTAATTCCGCCTTTGTTCGTGAACTTGAAAGCGTTGCCCAGGATATTCACCAGCACCTGTCTCAGACGCTTTCTGTCGATCTTAAGCTGCTGCGGCAGAGTTTCCGAAAAATCGAGTTTGAATTCCAGATTTTTATTTTTCGCCAGAGAAAGGAATATTTTGGCGATGTTATTCAGGAATTCCTTCACGTTCAGGAATTCGGGGGCGAGGTCCATCTTATCGGCTTCAAGCTTGGAAAGGTCCAGCACGTCGTTGATGAGTTCCAGCAATGTGCCTCCCGCCTCCTGAATCGCATCCAGCGCCTCTTTCTGCTCGGTTTCATTCATATGACTGCTTTTCAGCAGTTCGCTGAATCCGATGACCGCATTGAGCGGGGTGCGCAGTTCATGGCTCATGGTTGCAAGGAAATAGCTCTTGGCGCGATCCGCCGCCTGCGCCAGCTCCATGGCTTTCTGCAGTTTTTCCTTCTGATGGACCAGTTCCGTAATGTTTCCGGAAATCCACATGACGGCATTGGTGCGGAAAGGGTTCGCATGGGGCAGGGGGATGAAAGTCACGTGCCATTGCTGTTCCCCGAACTTGTAGTCAAACTCAAGAGTTTTGCATGTTTCAAAGACCTTTTTCACCGCGGAGGAAAAGACGTCTCTGATTGCTTCGGGAAATCCGGCAATCTTGTCCGGCGCCGTCAGGGACTCTGTATCGGCACTGTCCGGGACATGGGCATAGAGGATATTTTCATTCTGGTCAACGACAAAAATCCGCAGGGGCAGATGGTTGAACATGAGCTGCACCTGCTGCTGGGAACGTTTGCGGTAAAGATAGTTTGCAGCATAAAGAACCAGCAGGAACACAACGGATATCAGAACATAGATGACTGCGGCACGGTAACGGACCAGGAAATCATCCGGTATGTTGATGACATCGACCTCCAGTGGAAGTTCGTTCATGCTGA
Organism: Lentisphaeria bacterium; assembly: GCA_019408975.1. GTDB lineage: Bacteria > Verrucomicrobiota > Lentisphaeria > Victivallales > UBA1829 > UBA11452. The sequence continues at coordinate 8,848 of DXVA01000100.1, forward strand.
TGTCCGCTTCAACGAGTGACGGATAGCTTAAAACCGGGAAATCCACTCCCTGCTGAACCGGAATGGAGGATGCCGTTTCTCCCTGCAGCACTCGAAATGCCATTTCTCCCGCCTGCCGCCCCTGTTTCAAGCCGGACACCACGATTCCGCCTGCGGAACCGTAATCAATATAGCTGAGATATTTGCCGAGGATCAAGCCCTTGAATCTTTTTTTCAGCTGCGGCAGAACCGTATAAGCATTTTCCGGCAGGTCCTCTCTGGAAGAACTCCATGTGTGAAAGAACAGAAGTGAATTTTCTGGCTGTTTTGAAATTTCCTCCAGCATTTCCTGTGTGGTATATCTGCTCCCCTGAATGAATGTGATATCGGGGAAACGCTCCCGCGAAATCCCTTGAGATTCCAGTACCCTGTCAGCCAGCCCGTCTTCAGAAGCGTCGGTGATGATTATGATCTTCAGTTTCTTTTGCAGGAGTTTCTGCCCGAAGGCGATATTCCCGGCAAGGTTCATCGGGACTTCCAGCCCCGTCATATTGCTTCCTGCGGGGATCTTCGGCGCCAGCCGCCCCTGATAGGAACTTGCCAGCACGGGAGTCCCGTCCTGCACTTTCAGGCTTCCGTTCAGAAAGAGGTTTGCCGCAGGGTTGTTGTTGACGATGATCAGATCGTAATGCGTATGATCCAGCTTAAATTGGAGAGCCTTGACATCCGCCTGTGACGGTTTGATATCCGGCTGGTATCTGACGCCGAGCTGATAATTTTCATAATTTATGAACACTCTTTTCTCGTTCAGGGTTTCATGAATTCCCTGATTGAGCCGCTCCGTCCAGCGGTCGGACGAAGCGTAGGAGTCGATGACGAGCACTCTTTTTACATTATGTGTCCGCTGTGTTGTTGCGGCAACGGCTCCCCACGCAAATGCAGAGATCAACAAGAGGGGTATGATTTTTACAAACATTGCATTCCTTATCCTTGCCGTTACCGGAAAATGAAAACAGTTCCGTTCTATGGACACCGGAAATATAAAAAATATCCGGAGAAAAGCAAAAAAAATGTTTCTCCGGTCGCGAAAAAATATTTTCTGCTGTCGTAACTGTCTGGGAGTCCATAATCTACTCTGTCTTTACCGGATGTCAAGAAAAATTGAATAAAAGGTTGACCGTGTTCGTTCCAACTCGGGCTTTCCTGCTGTTTCAGGACATGGCTGCCGGAAGTCTGTCATCCTTCCGCAGGCATGGTCAGGACAGCCTGTCCCTTGAAGTCCAGATTGATATGGCGCGCCTTGTTTCTGGTTTCCAGAATATGCTCCAGAACCTGAAGAAGGCGTTTGAGGCTGGTTTCAATATTGGTGTCGGGCATGACGACACGGAAGATTTCATCGCTGCCGATCCGGTTCTTGTAATAAATTGCGCAGATTAAAGTGTTCGGTCTTGTAATGGAGACACTGGCGACCCGGATTTCCGGCCACTTTGTCCGTGTCAGTTCGATCAGTTCCACGGCTCCTTTCAGTGCGCTTGCTTTCATTCCCGGCACAAAATTCTGCTCATTGCGCAGTCCGATAATGATCGGCAGGCTGTAGGAGATATCCATGCAGCGCCCTTTCTGCATCAGAATGCAGCCGGCGTCCGCCACGTAATGGGAACGCGGACTGTTGATCAGGGCGATCGGAATCCGTTCCACAATATCGATTGTGACCGTATCCGGGAGAATGCGGCTGACCGTAACGCTTTCGATGCTGGGCTCTTTCGTCAGTTTTGCCCGCAAAGCTCCGAGATTCAGGGAAAACAGATTGGTTATGCCGGGGCGGAGCTGGAGAATCGAACAGATCTGTTCTTTCTTATTGGTCCAGAATCCGTTCCTGTTTCCGTTGATCCGCACCTCGGCAAGTGTAAAACGCGGATTGCCCTCGAACATATTCACCGACATTTTCCAGATGAAAAGCACGGAACCCGCAAGCAGCAGGAGAATGATTCCGATTGCGAGCCAGATCCATACGGATTTCTTTTTCATTGATTGAATGTTCGGTGTTTTCATCGGGCCTTCAGTGAATTAGATGTCCAGATGCCTGGACTGTCTGTGATATTCCTGAATGCTGCATACTTCCATGCGCTCCATGACGCGGAGCGCTTTCAGTCCGTCGATTGCCGCCTGAAGCCCCTTGAGTGTCGTGGTGATCGGCACCCCCTTGATGACCGCATGGGCGCGCATATGGATTTCATCAATGCGCGGCGTCACTCCCGTGGACGGCGTATTGATGATCCATTTGAGTTTATGAGAATTGATGTAATCAATCAGGTTCGGGCGGCCTTCCGAAATCTTGAAAATCGGATTGACCGGGATTCCCGCTTCGCAAAGTTTTGTCGCCGTGCCGCACGTCGCATAGATCGTGAAACCGAGATTGACGAGCTCCTGCGCATACGGAATGATGTGTTCCTTGTCCATCTCCCTGACACTGAGAAAAATGTTTCCCGTGTCCGGAAGCGGATTTCCCGCGGCTATCTGGGTTTTGAGATACGCCATGCCCGG
>DXVA01000100.1:11380-13129 GCA_019408975.1 Lentisphaeria bacterium
GAGCACCACATCGATTCCGGGGAAGCGGACGAACGGAAACACCGCTTCTTTACAGCAGAAATGTTCCGGTTTCACCTCTTCCGTGTAGTTCAGGTCCTTGAGCTTTTTCCCGACCATCACGAGGGAGGCGAGTTTCGCCAGCGGAACGCCGATCGACTTGCTGACGAACGGAACCGTTCTCGAAGCGCGCGGATTGACTTCCAGCACATAGACCTCGCCCTCGCGCACCGCAAACTGCACGTTCATGAGCCCGCAGACGTTCAGGGCTTTCGCCAGCGCGTAAGTGTCGCGGCGGATTTTCGCAAGGATCTCATCGCTGAGCGTGACTGTCGGAATCATGCAGGCGGAGTCTCCCGAATGGATTCCGGCAAGTTCGACGTGCTCCATGACTGCGCCGATCACGCTGGTTTCCCCGTCGGAAATGCAGTCCACGTCAAGTTCCGTTGCATCCTCAAGAAAGCGGTCGATCAGCACCGGACGCTCTTCCGAGGCTTCGACGGCGTCCGTCATGTATTTGCGCAGGAACTCCTCGTTGTAGACAATGACCATTGCGCGGCCGCCGAGCACGAACGACGGGCGCACCAGAACCGGATATCCGATTTTCTCTGCGACTTCGACCGCCTGCTCGATATTCGTTGCGATTCCGCCGGGCGCCTGTTTGATGTTCAGGTGATCGACCAGCTTGTTGAATTCGTCCCGGTCTTCCGCCGCGTCGATGTCCGAAGGAGAAGTCCCGATGATTTTGACGCCGCACGCCTGAAGTTTCAGCGCCAGTTTCAGCGGAGTCTGACCTCCGAACTGCACGATGACGCCATCGCATTTTTCACGCTCGTAGATGTGCAGGACATCTTCCAGAGTCAGAGGTTCAAAATAAAGTTTGTCGCTGGTGTCGTAGTCCGTGGAAACCGTTTCCGGATTGCTGTTGACCATGATCGTTTCGTATCCGGCTTTGCGGAGCGCGAAGGAAGCGTGGACACAGCAGTAGTCAAACTCGATCCCCTGTCCGATCCTGTTCGGACCGCCGCCGAGAATCATGATCTTCTTTTTACCGGACTCCCTGACCGGTTCATCGTAAGTTCCGTAGGCGGAATAGTAATAGGGTGTATAGGCTTCAAACTCTCCTGCACAGGTGTCTACGAGACTGTAAACCGGCATCAGCCCGAGTTCTTTGCGCGCCTTGTAGACTTCGATCTCGTCGCTGTGGAGCAGATACGCGATCTGGCGGTCGGAATAGCCGAACTCCTTGACCTGGCGGAAAAGCGGCAGGTCTTTTTTCAGATTTTCCAGCGTTTTGACCGAAGCGATCTCGTCTTCAAAGGAGGCGAGCTCATGAATATGGCGCAGGAACCATTCATCGATCTTCGTATATTCATGCACATCTTCGATGCTCCAGCCTCGCTTGAATGCCTCTCGGATATGGAAGAGACGGGCGAAATTCGGGCGGATCAGTTCCGCACGGAGCTGTCCGTCGCTCAAGCCGGAGTATTTGCTGTCCTTGCCGTCGACTCCGAGCCCGGCGCGTCCGGTTTCCAGAGAACGGAGCGCTTTCTGGAGCGACTGCTTGAAGTTTCTGCCGATGGACATGGTCTCCCCGACGGACTTCATCTGCGTGGAAAGGGTGCTGTCCGCAGTGGGGAACTTCTCGAAGGCGAAACGCGGGATTTTGGTCACGACGTAGTCGATGGACGGCTCGAAACACGCGGGCGTCTCTTTGGTGATGTCGTTCATGATCTCGTCGAGAGTGTAGCC
>DXVA01000101.1:0-6471 GCA_019408975.1 Lentisphaeria bacterium
CGGCGGCGCGGCGGATATTGCGCATCATCTGCGTCAGCGCATCCAGTTCCTCCTGCGAAGGCTCGCGCCCTTCCGCCGCAGAACGGAAGAAAGTCCAGTGACGGCAGAAATCAAGATCGATCCCGTCGATCTCATACTTGCCAAGTACCTCCTCAATCAATTTCTCCACCATCTCCCGGACTTCGCGTCTGCCATAGTCGATACCGCTCCAGAAGCCGTAAGGCGGGCGTTTTCCGGCAGTGCCGAAAAGATAGTCCGGATGCTTTCTTTTGAATGGAGGAAAGAGATCTTCGCACCCTTGAAACGCATCATGGCAGTCATTCATGCGCATCGACCAGAAACTCTCCATCCCGTTGGCGTGTGCGAACCTGATTGACTCGGACAAGGCGTCCGTCCCCAGTTTCCGGAATGCGCGGATTCTCTCACCGGCACGCGGATGTTCAGCAATGCGGCTGCCGATGGAATCGGAAAAAAACGCCGTTGCAGTTGCGCAATAAGAGATGACATCGACCTTTTTATCAAGCAGTCCGGTATGGCGGAGTTTCAGGAAATTCTCTATGAGCGGCTCCTTCAAAGGCATGAAGAACATTTCACAGCCGTCGTTATTGAAAATCACGCGGCGCGGGCGCGACAGCAGTTTTGCCCTGCGCGCTTCCGCGGCGGATTCATCGCCCGCCGAGGGAAAAGATACGGCAATACAACACACGGCAAGTACGCATTTCCGGAATGATGCGCCTCGCAATCTGCGGATCAGGTGCGAAACAGACATGATAATACCTTTCCGGAACGGGGGACAACATCCCACGCTCCAATTTTCTTTTATATTGAATAGAATATACCGTCACATGGAAAGTATGGCAGTGCCTCTGACATACTTTGTAACGGTATTGCTGCTTTCTCTCTTGACCTCGGCAGGCGACATGGGAGCAACATGCCCGTCGCTCCATCCCACGTTGGCTTTGCCGTTATGGTCAAAAACAGCCAGGTTTCCGCTGTTCCCGCCGTATGACTGACAGGCAGACCATTCGGACGACGGAGATCTTGCCGCCTCATTCGTTGCCGGGTTGAATGTGTCAGCCAGAATCATCTTTGCCGCTTTCATCGGTTTAAAATTCATAAAGGAAGCGGGAAAGCCATAACTGTCTGAAAAATTCAGCAGTTCCCCTGTCTTGAAATAGGTGTCCTTCCAGTCGTTCGCAATTGTCCTCGGCATACCGTAAGCCGCCTCATTATTCGGTTGCCACTTCCTGCTTTTAAGCATCGGGCAAAGTGTCATGTCAGAATTTCTGATGTAATCGCCTCCGGTAAAAAGCCTGGCGCTCTTGTTGGTCAGATAATGCACCCACCCCCTGTTGGCAAAACGGATCAGGAAATATTCCTTATAATCGTCCGCATAACTCCGGATCGCAAGCAGACACTGTTTCTGGTTGTTTACACAGGCGATTGCCTTTGCCTTCTCACGTGCCACATTCAAAGCAGGCAGAAGCAGTCCCGCCAGAATCGCGATGATCGAAATTACAATTAGAAGCTCTATCAAGGTGAAAATATATATCTTCACCCTGCGAAACAAGAACATCGAACTGGGAATTCTGAAGGAAGAAGGAACGGGAAAGCATTGGAACAATTGAACAGTCGAGTGAAGAAAGGAAAAATGAGGCAGGGATTGACTGCATCCTCTCCAGGAGACCGTTCCCCGCCGCGAACGATGAGCAGTATGCGTGTCGTGTCCAAGGTCTCCGTCAGACAGAAGAAAATCATACCCCGTTTTGCAACGGGAGAAAAAGGAGCCGCTCCGTCCGTTGCCCGGACACGGCTTGAAAGAAACATCTCCTTTGCAAATCTTACCTGTTTCGCCGCTGCCCTGTCTTCCGGCAGATGGGAAATGAGATTTTCCGCATTTTTTCATTGCCTGCAATTCAATTGAAGTGAGTTTTACCCTGCTCATTGAAAAACCTCCCTGCTTTCTGGTTCCAGTCAGAACCGGTTTTATATTTTCCATCATGATCTCTCCGAACAATCATATTCAAACCTCCTGCCTCCGCGCCGTCACAGTTTCATGCGCCGTGCAAAATGTTCCACAAGAGCCGAAACGCCTCTGACGCAGACATGCTCCTCCATCATTTTTCTCGCCTTGAGCACATCCCGCCGGCGGATAGACTCAAACAGAGCCACGTGACCGCGTATCTCCGCCTGCGAACCCGGTTCACCATGCGGTTGCAGACTCTCCGCCAACTGAGTCAGGGCGGGACAGAGAAAAGGCTTGGCACGGAATACGGACATCTTTTTCTTCAAAAAACAGAAAAGCGCCGGAGACATCGCTTTCTCGCACAACGCCAGATGAAAACGGTCATCCGCCTCAAGCATAAACGATTCTCTGTCCAGGCGGTCGGCATCCTCCGCCAGAGGCAGGAGCATACTGATCGCTTCATCCGGCGCATTGGCGCAAACCAGCTCAATCGCACGTTCCTCCACAGCAAGACGCAACTGCATTGAATCCCATGCCTCCGCAGGCGTCAGAAGCGCCACATGAGTGCCGCAGCGATTCTTGGCAGCAATCAGACCGTCCGCCTCAAGCTGCTTGAATGCAATCGCCACCGGCTGTGTACTGACCCCCAGACGGTGTGCGATGGAACGCTGGGAGATTGCTTCCCCCGGCTGAAGTTCCTTGTAAAGAATCAAATGGATGATCTGCTGCAACACTGTTGCCGAAAGATCCGCATCCTCTTTGCCGGACATATAAAACTCCTGTTTTTCTACATTTCCAACTGCAATTGCAGTTGCGATTTCAATATATATTATAACCAAAACCAGGAGATTGTCAAGGGGGCAATTGCGAAAAAAAATGATATTTTCGTTGTGTGTGCCGTCAGAAATCCATTCAACAAAACATTCCGGGCAGACTGACGGAAATATCAGTTCAGCCTGATGACGGAGACATATTGCGTTCTATCCGACATTTTCTGTAAAAATTTTCTTATCCCCCCTTGTCAAAACTTAAAAGGACCTTATAATTATTAACAGAAACATGTGGCAATATCTATAAAATCATCAATTTATCCGGGAGAAAATGTATGAAGCAGACACAAAACAGGAAGATGCAGAACAGAGGGAAATTCATGTTAATTAGATTTCCGGCAACAAAAATGTCTCAAATGCCCAGTCAATCGTCTGCCAGAAGGAATTATTTCACTCTTATAGAACTTTTAGTCGTAATTTCCATTATTGCCATTCTTGCCGGAATGCTGCTTCCTGCTTTGGGAGCGGCGCGGGAAAAAGCGAGGCGAGTGTCATGTATCAGCAATCTGAAACAGATCGGGCTGGCGGCGAAAATGTATTCCGGAGATTACAGCGAACAATTTCCAGCCGTATGCAGAGGTTCAGGCGCCAACGCGACTTTCCTGCATAATGGACCTCCGATGTCACTTCATGTATCCCAGAATTACCTGACGGACTTCAAGGTTTATATTTGCCCGTCTTCCACAACACAGACCGCTTCCATGACCGATGCGGCAGGCACCTCGCAGTCAACGTTGGAAACCTGGGGCTATGGAACGAATGCGTTCAGCGCAAATGTCAACAAAACATTCACATCCTCCGCCAAAGGCAGTAACTTTTCCTATGGGCTGATCGGCAGAATGAATGAAAATGACAACCCGGACAGCGGGCTTTCCTTCGACACGGGATTCGATTGTGTTGCAAAAAAGTCCAACCATGAAAAATATGGTAATGTCCTCTATGTTGACGGAGGTGTAAGAGGACGTGTCGGCAGTGACTGGAGCATACAGATTGCATATTATGGAACACCGCAGAATGGAAATATCTCAATGTCCGGCGGTGAAAATTTCAATACGACGACACCGAGAATTCCGACGCAGAAAGACGGAAGCGTTTCATGCGACGCCTCAGGCGGCAACAATTAAAGGAACCGGAAAACATATTGCCCGATGCTTTCCTTGTAAAGCATCGGGATTTCGCCGCTTTACAAGGAATTGCACCCGGAGTCTCATACCACAGACATGACCTTATTTCGTATGGCGGTAAAATACCATATGGTCAGCGCAGTTTGTTTCCGGCGCCGTATCTGACTTTGGCGGCGTTGTAAATCTTCAATGCTTCCGGCAGATTCTCCTGCATCGCTTTGATGCGATCGGAACCGGGCGGATGCGTTGAAGTGAACGCCTCCAGAAAACCGCCGGAGCTGCCGCCGAATTTTTTCCAGAAGGCAATGGCATAATTCGGATCGTAACCGGCTTTCGCCATCAGCATCATGCCGATCTTGTCCGCTTCGCTCTCATGCAGGCGGCTGTAGGGGAGAATTCCCGCAAGATTCGTCGTGATGCCGTAGGCGCTGACCGCAAGATCCTTATACGCGCTGTCCGACATCAAAACGGACACGACTGCGGCTCCGGCATTCTGAATATATCCCTGCGACATACGCTCTCCGCCGTGGCGGGCGATCGCATGGCTGACCTCATGCCCGATCACAACCGCCATTTCAGCGTCGTTGTCCATATAAGGGAGAATACCCGTGTAGAGTGCGACCTTCCCGCCGGGCAGGCAGAACGCATTCGCCTGCTCCGACTCGATCACTTTGAACTCCCACTGGAAATCCTTCTGCGCGGACGCCTCCGCAATCCGCGGACCTACGCGATTCAACGCATTGACCGCAGTCTGGTTCGTGGAAAGCTTTTCCGTCTTCAGGATCTCTTTCCATGCCTCGGCACCCTGTTCATTTTCATAAGAGACCGAGGTCAGCATGAACTGTGACCGGTTGGAATACGGAACCGACTGGCACGCTGTGCATACGATCAGCACACATGCCGCAGCCAGAAAAGCCGGAAGCGTGCGAAGTTTCATGATTCTCAGACCCTGATTTCTTCCGTTCCCGTCTCTTTCACCTCTTTGGAAAGCGAGGCGATCAGCGGACGGACCGTTCCGGCAAGGTAATCCTCGACCTGCTGCGGAGCGCGCCCGATAAAGAGTTTCGGGTCAAGAATGTCTTTGAACATCGGAGCGACTTTCGCAAACAACGGATCGTTCGCCAGCCGTTCGATCAGGTCGTTCGGTTTTCCTTCCGCCTTGACGACCTTGCCTGCCTCCATCGAATGGGAACGGATCGCTTCATGGAGATCCTGGCGGTCGCCTCCCGCACGGACCGCCTCCATCAGGATGTTTTCCGTCGCCATGAACGGAAGCTCCGCCATGATGTGCGAATGAATCACCTTCGGCCAGACCTGAATGCCGTTGCAGATATTCGCGGCAAGGGAAAGAATCACATCCGCCGTAAGAAATGCCTCGCCAAGCACGATTCTGCGGTTTGCCGAATCGTCCAGCGTGCGCTCGAACCACTGCGTGGAATGCGTCATGGCGGCGTTGACCGGAAGACTCATCAGGTAACGGGAAAGCGAACAGACACGTTCCGAGCGCATCGGGTTGCGCTTATATGCCATCGCGCTGGAGCCGACCTGCGATTTTTCGAACGGTTCTTCGATCTCCTTGAGATTCGCCAGCAGACGAATATCGCCCGCCATTTTGTATGCGCTCTGTGCAATGCCGGAGAGCACGGAAAGGACATAGAAATCCACTTTGCGCGTATAAGTCTGCCCGCTCAGCGCAATGGAGGAGGAGAAGCCCATTTTCCCGGAAACGAGCTGATCAAGCCTGCGCACTTTTTCCTGATCGCCGTGGAACAGCTCCATGAAACTTGCCTGCGTCCCAGTCGTGCCCTTGACCCCGCGGAACGGAATCTTTTCAATCTCCTCGCGGACACGCATTGCATCCATCACGAAATCCTGAAGATAAAGCGAAAAACGCTTGCCGAGGGTCGTCAGCTGCGCCGGCTGATAATGAGTGAAGCCGAGAGTCGGCATATCCTTGTATTTTTCCGCGACATCGGCAAGAACCGTGATGACTTTCAGAAGCTTGCCGAGGATGATTTTCAATCCGTCGCGCATCTGAATCAGCTCGGTGTTGTCCGTGACGAAACAGCTTGTCGCGCCAAGATGAATAATCGGGCGGGCATCGGGACAGAGCGCGCCGAAGACGTGAATATGGCTCATTACGTCATGTCGAAGCTCGGCTTCCTTCTTCGCCGCCGCTTCGAAGTCGATATCGTCAAGATGCGCGCGCATCTGTTCGAGCTGCTGATCGGTGATCGGGAGCCCGAGTTCCTTTTCGGACTCCGCAAGCGCAAGCCACAGCCTGCGCCATGTGGAGTGTTTGCGCTGCGGCGACCAGTTGTAGCTCATTTCCCTGCTGGCATAACGTCCCGTCAGCGGATTCTGATACGAAGTGAATTCATCCTGCATAAGTATCTCCCAATCTTTATTGTTTTGCCAAAACGAAAATATACATGGAAAAAGGATAAGTTTCAAACCGGTTCCTGAAAGAAAAAACGGAGAAAGACAGTCAGATATCTTTCTCCGTTCTTCGTCCGGCAATCCGGAATCAGCGGATATTCATCTGGACACA
>DXVA01000101.1:6481-12008 GCA_019408975.1 Lentisphaeria bacterium
ACAGCGCCAGAGAGAACCGTTCGGATCGATTTTCTTGCGCTGTTTCGTCGCCATCTCAATCGGCACGTGCGTGAAAACATCGCTCCAATGCCCGATCAGCAGGTCGGTCTTGCCCGCCATCGCCGCATGAACCGCGTTCTGGGCGAGAAGCAGGCAGAATACCGCATCGGTTCCGTTCGCGGGAATGCCGCGGATCAGGTAAGTCGGATCGAAATACTTGATGTTGATTTCGAAGTTCTGCTTCTTGAAATATTCCTTCATCTTCTCACGGATGAAAACGCCGATGTTGTTGTTCAGCAGGTTCCCGGATTTATCGACCTGCCGTTCCCCTTTCATGAGTTCCTGCCCGGCGCCCTCGGCAACGATGATCACCGCGTGGTGACGGCGTTTCAGGCGGTCATGCAGGATCGGGAAGAAGGAATCCGGTTCGCCTTCCAGAGTGAACTTGACTTCCGGTACAAGACAGTAGTTGATATGCGGATTGGCAAGCGAGGAATACGCAGCGATGAATCCGCTGTCGCGTCCCATCACATGAATCAGCCCGACTCCGTTCGGTGCACCCTTTGCTTCGTTGTGCGCCACGGTGATCATCGGATTCGTGGCATAGACGGCGGTTTCGAAACCGAATGTCTTGTCTATGTAACAGATATCGTTGTCGATCGTCTTGGGAATACCGATGACGCAGATGTTCAGATCGCGCTTCAGGGCCGCCATCGCAAGGTCATGCGCAGCGCGGAGCGTGCCGTCGCCGCCGATGCAGAACAGCATGTTGATATCCATCCGCATCAGGGTTTCCAGCATCAGATCCGTATCCTGCTGTCCGCGGGAGGAACCGAGAATCGTCCCTCCCTGCTCGTGAATGCCGTCCACGGTCAGCTCGTCGAGAATGACCGGGCGGTAGCCGAGATCGGGATTCAGCCCGGCATACCCGTAGGGAATGCCGTACACGACAGGCACGCCGTAAACCTGTTTCAAGGTCTCGGTCAATCCCTTGATCACGTTATTCAGTCCGGGACAGATGCCTCCGGCTGTCAGGATCGCCGCCTTGCACCAGGAAGGATCAAAGAAGATTTTTTCGCGCGGCCCGGCTTTCTGGAACGCATAAATCTTGTTGTTCTCCTCAATTCCTTTTCTGACGCCGACGATATCATGTTCATAAAGAATCTGGGATTCATCGGTTACAAACGGAGAGGTCTTATCCAACGGTGAAGATATCTTGCATTCTCCCACGGTCTTAATCGGAAATGTTTCAACATCAATCATGTTCGCACCTTTCTGCAGTTAAATCAAAAGGGAAGCTTAATGTAGCACTGAATCAGGAAAAGGGCAAGCGGGAAAACAGGAAAAAAGAGATGGTTTTGACAATATTCCGAAATGCAATGGTTCAGGAACAGGACAAGCAGGAGCAATCAGACGGAATTTGATCTTTTCCCAATTCATTCTGCAAGTGCCGGGAAACAGGCGGGAGTCACCTGCACCCCGGCAAACAGTTTTACCGTCTTTTCAGGCATCTTCAGGCAACTCTTTCTTTTCGCGGCGAATCCGTATGCGGTCTTTCCGGGAAGTCAACAGATAAACAGATTCAGGAAACGGAGCAAACGGAATCAGAGAAAGAACACCGTCACCCTCATCTTCAAGCTTTCCGTTGACCGCAGTGGTTCCGACCGCAGGATCATCAAAAACAACCACTGTCCTGAACCAGGTATCACGCAGGCGCGGCCATATGTAGAAAGGCATCACCTGTCCCCATGCTTCCGGAGGATAACAGTGATAAAGTTCTTTGCGGAGAGGTCTTCTCGGAAGATAATCCGGCGTAAAGCAGGAAGTAACTCTGCCGTCTGGGTGGAAATTGCACAGCACTGCCTGAAAAGTATTGAATGACTCGCGGAAAGCCTCCGCATTTTCCGTCAGGACGGCATAATAAAACATCGCGGTTCCACGCCAGAGATTCCAGCCATGCCCGCAGTTTATGGAATGCCCCTCCCCTTCATTTTCCCATTGAGTCTCCCAGTATCGGAACGTCGTATCGCAGCTTCGGGCATCGAACGTCTCAATATGCCATGCGTCGTGGAATCGGAGAATCTCCTCCGCCCGTTTCAGGTAAGCGCTCCGGTTTTCGACATACCGGCAGACAGCCAGAAGCGAAAGCGCGGTGCAGGAGATGGAACCGTCTTCGGTCCAGCGCAAATGGACGGGAACACCCTCCGTCGGGAATTCCATTCCGCGCCGCAGAAGATAGTCCGCCCCTTTCAGAATGCACTCTTTCATCCGACCTGCGCGGGAATCGTTTCTGCGGCACATCTCCCGGTAAAGAAGCGAGAGCGAAAGAAGCGGAGCAATGACGGTCGTATAATCAATCTTCCCGCGCCAGCCATACCGCATGATCGCTCCGTCCGCACGCTGATGTGCTTTCAGATGTGCCTCGGCGATCTTTACGGCATCCTCATAAAAGGCATCGCAATGAAATGCCTCCGCCGCATACAGATAAGTCTCGACATAGGCGAAACCGTCCTGAATTCTGTGATATTTGTAAATATGCCCCGCAGGGTGAAACTCTCCGTCCATCTCATACCCCACCGGAGAAGGTGCATCAATGAAATACCTCCCGTCATGCAGATAGTGTTCGCGTCCGGGCCTCCGTTTCTCAATGCGCCGGCGCGTCGACTCTGCGGAAGGCGGCGGATACGGGAACACGCCCTCGTTTTCCCTGCCCTGCCGCCCGACAACCATCAGGAAATCATGAAGGCAGTCCGTCATCCGTTTATCATATCCGAGCCATTGATGCGCAAGCGTCATCGCCTGCACCCAGCACTGATTTTCCGCATTGAAACTCCGGAAATACGGCGTCCATGCCTGCCTGACCCGTTCCAGAATGTCGAAACACGGGGAGTGTGCATGAAATACAGCTTCCAGAGTTTTTCCTCCCGCCCCCCGGACCAGCAGACGGTAAAAACCTTCCTCTGCGAGCTGGACATCCCCCCTGCCGCCGCGGAATTTCCGCATGCTTCTTCCTCCCGAGGGATCCGTGATCCGCACTTCGGCATCGGCGGGAACCACACGGAATGCAAGCCGTGTTCCGGTCATTCCGGAAAAGAGAGGAGCGCAGATCAGCGGAACCCCCTCTTTCTCCGCAAGAAATTTCAACGCGCCGGCAAGATCATCATGAAAAGAAACAGATACGCCGATATTGATCTCCGCTCCGTTTTCCTCCTCCGGGAGAATCTCCCTGCTGAAACGGAAAATCATCTGCAATCCGAGAATCGACGGAGATTTTCCATAACGCAGGCGCCATGCAGCGCACCGATCCGTCGAGTGAATCAGAATTCCCCCGTTCCCTCCGCAGCGCGCAAGATAAACATAACAAAGCGAACGATCCTCCGAGGCATAAAAGGATTTTACCGTAAACTGCGCAGATATCGGATCGTTCTGCCGGAGATCGATGAATGCCGGGTTCACATCCAATGCAATCTGATCGGCATCGGGAAACACTCCCCGGACACGGATGCTGAAACTGTCGTCTTGAAGCTCATAGACAACCTGATGCCCGGTGCATTCATTCCGGAAAAAATAGCGGTCTCCTTCGCGGAAGTCAAAACCGGCAAAATAGCGTTTCTCGTCAAAGACATAATTCCTGATTCCGATGGGGCTCCCGGTATCCTCCAGCCTCCACGGTTCCTCTCTCGAACTCAACGACAGGGATCCGAAAGCGGAGACCTCGTCCCTGTGGACAAGGTTGGTATCCGGCGGGTCGTTCCGGCAGGCGAGCTGCTCCACGATGCCCGCCCATTGATTAAGCCTGATTCTGTATCTCGTTTTAACAGCCGACAACATCTTGTGACAACCTCCTGAACGGTTTCTTTCAGTGACAAATCGACCGTGCACTCCGCTGAGCTGTGCGCCGGCAGGATATCTACTAAAAAGGCGCACGTGCGCTATGTGAATTATACATCGCTCCATGGTAAATGTCAAGAAAAAAATATCCAATAAAAGATGTTTTTCCATGCGGCAGCCAAACAGACAATCCCAAAGCAGCTGACAGGAGAACCTGGCGGGGAGCACGGGTCACGGCGGAAACATACTGAATGAAATTCGGATTTCCGATATTGATTTTGATACGGAATCGTGATATATTACTGTTTGTATTTTTTATACACAAAATGTGGAGGTGTATTTTAATTATGGGTAACGAATTTTCCTATCTGTCGGAACTCGGCAGTGAGAAGGGAGACCTGATCAAGGGGCTCCAGCTCGTTCAATCGCGTGAAGGCTACGTCTCGGACGACGCCATTCGTGCAATTTCCAAACATTTTTCCATTGCCGAGGCTGAAGTAGAAGGTGTCCTCACATTCTATGCCCAGTTCAAACGCACGAAACCCGGAAAATACAAAATCTGCGTCTGCGACGGAACCGCCTGCCATATCAAAGGATCCATCCTGATTCAGGACTGGCTCTCGTCCGCGCTCGGAATCTCCGACGGACAGACAACCGAAGACGGCATTTTCTCAATTGAAACCGTCGCCTGTCTCGGCTGTTGCAGTCTTGCCCCGGTGATGTCCGTGAACGGCAAGGTCTACGGCAAGCTCAACCGCAAGAGCCTTCTCAAGATTTTGAGCGATTACAGAAAGATGGAGGAGTAACTGCATCATGGCTGATATCAGAAGAATCAAAGTCGGTACCGCTTCCTGCGGTCTTGCAGCCGGAGCCGCCGATGTCCTGGACGCTTTCAAACGCCTCGCCGGAAATACACCGGTCGTAGAGGTCGGATGCATCGGGCACTGCTATGCCGAGCCGATGGTCGAAGTCGAGCTCAATGACGGAACCTCCGTTTTCTACTCCTCCGTCAAAGGCGACGACAAAAGCGTGAACTCCATTCTCGCTCTTTCCGAAGAAGGACGCTTCCAGATCCCCGCGGAAAGAGCGGCGCTTGAGAAACTCAATGTGACACGTCTTTCCGGGCGCATCGACCCCAAGGATATCGAAGAATACAAAGCCAACGGCGGATTCTCTGCGCTGAAAAAGGCGTTTGAACTCAAACCCGAAGGCGTGATCGAAGCCATGAAAAAATCCGGTCTGCGCGGACGCGGCGGAGCGGGTTTCCCGACCGGCAACAAGTGGTCATTCCTCGCCGCGAAACAGGCGGAGGAAAAAATCCTGATCATGAACGCGGACGAAGGCGACCCCGGAGCGTTCATGGACCGTTCCATGATGGAATGCGTTCCGTTTCAGGTCATGGAAGGCATGCTGATCGGCGCCTATGCCACCGGCGCAACCAAGATTTTCATCTACTGCCGCGCGGAATACCCGCTGGCGATCAAGCACCTGAACATTGCAATCGAGGAACTCAAGAAACAGGGATATGACAAACTGCCGGGGCGCAGCAGGCCGCTGGACATCATGATCAAGGAAGGCGCCGGGGCATTTGTCTGCGGCGAGGAAACCGCGATGATCGCCTCTCTCGAAGGCAAGCGGGGACAGCCCCGTTTCCGTCCCCCGTTCCCGACCGACAAAGGCTGGAACGGTTATCCGA
>DXVA01000101.1:12018-12867 GCA_019408975.1 Lentisphaeria bacterium
CAACATCGTTGAAACTTTTGCAAACGTTCCCGTCGTGATCACCGATCCCGACGCATTCGCGGCTCTCGGTTCGGAACGCAGCAAGGGCACAAAGATTTTCGCTCTCGCGGGCGACCTCAAGAATCCCGGGCTGACCGAAGTCCCGATGGGCATCACCCTTGCGGATATCGTTTACAAGATCGGCGGAGCTGAACCCGGAACAGTCAAAGCCGTCCAGACAGGCGGACCGTCCGGCGGATGCATTCCCGCGGACAAGTTCGACGTCAAGGTCGATTACGACTCCCTGAAGGAACTCGGCGCAATCATGGGTTCCGGCGGGCTGATCGTCATCGGCAACAACCGCTGCATGGTCGAAACCGCACGCTACTTCCTCGACTTCACGCACCGTGAATCCTGCGGAAAATGCACGTTCTGCCGCGTCGGCACCACGCGCATGTTTGAGACACTGGAAAACATTACAGCCGGCAAAGGGAAACCGGAAGACATCGACTTCCTTGAAGACATCGGCAACAAAATCAGAAAAGGCTCGCTGTGCGCACTCGGGCAGACAGCGCCGAATCCCGCGCTGTCCACGATCCGCTACTTCCGCAACGAGTATGAGGCGCACGTCAAAGACGGCTACTGCCCGACTTTCCAGTGTGCCGCGCTGTCCGATGTCAAGCTTGACCAGAGCAAGTGCATCAAATGCAGACTCTGCATCAAGACCTGTCCGGTCCAGGCGATCAGTGACGATTTCGTGGTGGACAACTCAAAATGCACACGCTGCAACACCTGTATGGAAGTCTGCCCGAAAAAGACCATTCACCGCGTGAAAAAGGGTGACGGTTTCTATTCCAACCTCAGCAAATA
>DXVA01000102.1:0-6892 GCA_019408975.1 Lentisphaeria bacterium
AGACAGCCAGAGAAAACCTTTCTCCAGACCGACGGTCCAGATGAAGAAATCCTGTCCGTGGGCATAGGGGAAACGGTAACGCGCGCCGTCCTTGTTTCTCCACGGGGAGTAGAGAGGTTCCAGCATGGCGCGGGCGAATTTTGCCGGAACCGACCATCTCAGTTTCAGGTTCTGAATCGCCGCCGCGCCGTTTTCCGGGTTCATGGCGATTTTCACTTTGACCAGTCCGTCGAAGCAGAGTTCCGAGCTCCACTTGAAAGAAAGCCCCGGCGCGCTTCCCGTTCCCTCGAAGCGGAAGAAATCGTCATATTTTTTTGTGATGCGGAAATCCTTCCAGGCGACGGGATTGCCTTCGAAGAGCAGTTCCGGCGCTTCCTGAAGCATATCTTCGCCTCCGGCGACGATCCGGGCGGGGAACGGACCCTCCTGAAAGAGATAGGTCCGGTTCCAGACTTGAAACTCTTTTTCCCCGGATTGTCTTACCGGTGTCCACGGCGCGGGCGCGGTATGTTCCGTGCCGACTTTCAACTTGTAAGGCGTCATGTCCGGCACGCGGAAACGTTTCCGGGCATTCAGCTTTATCGCTTTGCCGTCGGTGACTTCCGCGGAAACCCGATACCCGCCGCGGGGGAGTTCCGGCGGCAGGGACAGTTCCGCAGTGCTTTTCAGTTCTTTCAGCGGAAGCTGGTTTTCTGCAATTACGCCGCCTTGACTGTCAATCAGGCGGACAACGCCGGTGAGAGTTCCGTCTTTCCATGCTTTTCTGATCTCTCCTCCCGCACCGGAAAGATCGGCGGAAAACTCAATTTTTCTTTTCGACGCATAACAGGTGTAATTGAGAATCAGCGGCTGATCCATGATGATCCGCGACGCATAGTAAAAATCTTTTGCGGAGGCGGAAAGATCGTACACTCCGGCGTTCAGATTGATTTTCCACGTTTCCATGTTTGCCGGACGCCGTATTTTGCTTCCGCCCGCCCCGGTCAGTTCCGCCTGAACTTCCGGAGCTGCCTGTATTTCCAGCATTCCTTCGGGAAAGAAAATTCCCTCGAAACGCACCGCCTTTGCATCTTTCCTGAGTTTCAGAGTCCCGAATCCCTTTTCATCGAAAAAGGTTTTACAGTTCATTCCCCATACTGCGTGCGAGGCTTTTTCACCGTAACGTGTCGCGCCGAAATTGACGGCGAGCTCCGGTGTGAGCGCTCCGATGTTCTTCTTCGGAACGGCAAGCTCAAGAGACCATTTGCCGTTCTCTTTCTTTGCTGCATGAACCGCACCGGAACTCCATGACGCGTTGAGCCTGGACTGATCGTATACCCCGTCACTCCGGTCAACCGTGGCGTCATACATTGCTCCGCGGGAATTGAGGATGAACTGATAACGCTTTTTGTCCAAGGTCAGTATATGGACTTCAAAAGAATCATCGCGCCAGATGTCAACCAGATCGCTGCCGGAAACATTGGCATGTTCCCCGCCGGTGATTTCCGCGCCGATCATCAGGTTTTCCGCATCCTGCTTGATTAAAACCTGCGCCGCAACGCCGGAGGCGGTTTTACCGCCGAGCGGGTTGATGACCGGTATGCAGGAGGCGTCCTTCCATTCCCCGGGGGAGAGTGTGCCGTCAACGGTGATTCCTTTCCCCGTCGGAACGGGAACCTCCGGATTTCTGAGTTTCGCTTTCGGAAGCGGGATGAACTTTTCATAGTTGAGCCGGATTTCTGCCGGAGAAAGCACGCGGTCGCAGATTTCCAGTTCATCGAATGCCGTGACATCGTCCGGATCATGGGAAAAGCCTTTCTTCATTCCCAGTTGCATGGAGCCGTTTTCCCGTGTTTCGGGGAAAGAGACGGGATTCTTGAATTTCAGCGGGTTCCGGGTGTATGGCATCTGCTTCGCCAGGGCGCCGTCAAGATAAAGCGCCATCATGGTATCGTCCCAGACGGCATCGATTTTGTGCCAGCGCCCCGGCGTCCAGTCGGCATTTTTCAGAGGGACGTTGATATAGCCGATTTCCTTATTGTCCAGAATAATGGCAAAACGCAACAGGGAATTCTGAATGAATTTATAGATCAGGAAACGGCATCCTCCGGGAAATGCGGAATCGAAGAATATCTGAAACTTTTTCTTGTCCGGCGACCAGTTTTTCGGGGCGACCCATAGAGATATCGTTCCCTGCTTGGGATTGTGATTTTTGTAGTTGCTGTAAACGACCGATTCTCTGTTGTTCAGAGTCAGCGCATTTCCTTTGCCCGCAACTCCTTCGTGCATACGGAGCTGGAGCGTGTCGGGAACAAAGTTTCTGGAACTGTCCCACCCGGCGGCTTTTTCTGCCCGGACGGAGATATTGTCGAACCCTGCCTTGAAGATCAGTGAGGAGTCGTCTGCGGCTTTGCTGGAAATTCCAGTAATCAGGCAAAGAACCAATAGAATCATTCTATACATTTTCAGCTTTCCATTAATTAAACGGTTTCAGATTGATATTGCTGTCCAGTATATTGGGAGCATACTTGAGAGCTGCGACATGACTGTCTGCATAAATAATGTTGGTTGTGCCCATTACCGGTGAAGTTGGTCTTGGTGAATTATGTGGCGAGGCAATTTCCTGCCAGCGAGGAGGATTGTCTCCAGCTATATTGTTGAAATTAGCTGTACCAACATAGCAACTGTAAGTGGAAGAATAGATCATGGAATCAAAGACTACAGCTTTTTTCCCTGGATCTTTTTCCCGTCCGCTTTTGACCACTGTTTTGTATTCCCACCAACTGCGGCTTCCGCCGAAATAACCATTATATGCATAGGTGACAGAGTTCCATGCTCCATGAATTGTCGGTTTACTGTATGCCGTGTTTGCGATGTACCCGGCAGAGTTGGCGCAACGGCTCAAGATTGTCGGACAATAAAACGCTTTTGCATTGTTTAGATAACCTGCATTATAAAATTTCCAGCCATAGGTATGGAGTCCCAAATTCGAGCTGTAAGTAGTATAATATGAATCGTTGGCGACCGGATAAAAGCTGTTGCTATCCGTTTGATATTGGGCAATGCAGAGTGAAATCTGTTTCAAATTGGCAATGCAGGCTGTTGATTGTGCTTTTTCTCTTGCCTTGTTCAACGCAGGCAGCAGCATTGAGGCTAAAATCGCGATGATCGCTATCACGATGAGGAGCTCGATCAGGGTGAAAATCCTTATTTTCACCCTGCGAAGTAAGAATATTGAACAAGGAACAGGAAAGGAAGAAGTAGAAAAACATTTGAACAATTCAACAATGGAAAAAAGAGGGGAGAAGTCAGACAGGGCAGGGATTGACTGCGTTCTCCTTTGGGAAACCGTTCCCGGTCGCGAATTACGACAGATTTCAGCATTGGAAACAAAATCATGGCGGGGGACTCGCTCCGCGAAGCCCTGAAAACCATTTTCATCATGACATAATTCCGAATTCAGGTTCATACTTGTTCTTTGCCTTGCGCTTTCCCCGTTGACATGCGGATTGTTCTTCATCTTGACCTCTTTTAAGTTATTTCAGATTCAGCTTCTGGGATAAGATTATAGTCAGAATTGAAATAAAAACAAGAGGCTTTCTCAGGTAATTGATGCAAAAGTCATGCAAAAAACTTGCAATGGATTTTTGTTCAGATATATTATGTGCATCATGAAGACAAACGGACTCAGGCAGATTGCAAAAAAGGCAGGGTGTTCCTGCGCGACGGTATCCCGCGTACTGAACAACCGGCAAGGTATTTCCGAAGCGGTCAGGAAAAAGATTTTCGCACTGGCGGAGGAGATGAAGTATACCGGAACGCCGGGAAAAAGGATCGTGACACTGTTCGCCAATCTGGATATTGATGGATTTGACATTTATACAATGCATTTGCTGCATGAGGTCATGATCGAACTGCACAGAGCGGAATTCCGCGTGGAGGTTCTGTTCGATTCCGATGTGGACATGATCGGAGAGCGTTATATCTGCGGGGCGGTTTCGCTGCTGCCGTATGACCGGATCGCGTCGGTCTGGGGAAAGAAACGCAGCCAGCCGCTGGTCTGCATCAATGATTACAGCGATTTTTCCGGCGGAGTGCCGTCTGTCTGTTCCGATGACCGCAAGGCGATCCGTGATGCCGTGGATTTCTTATACGGCAGAGGGCATCGCGTCATTTCGCTTCTGATTACCAATATGAACACGCTGAATAATCTCGTGCGTGCCGGAGCTTTCGAGGAATACACGGCAGGGCATGGGGGGCGGCTTCGCGGTTCGGTGATCAGGACGGAGAGCCGTTTTCTGAATGCCGTTCCATTGGAGCGCTATGTGGAAAAACTGCCTGCGGACTGCACCGCCGTCATCGCTCCCGTGGAAGCTTTCGGGAACCGGCTTTACAAGATACTGAAGGCATTGCGCCCGGAGGCGGCTTTGATTCCGTGGTGCTATCCCCTGCATGATTATGCGGCGGCTGCGGGGATTCCATTCATGCGGCAGGACTTTCGTTCCCTTGCGGAAACCGCAGTGAAGATGCTTCAGGACCAGCTTCAGGGAATGCCCGTTTCCAACAGTTTCGTTCCTTATATCTTCAACCGTTCCTGATTTCAGGGACAGGGCGCCGCTGCAAAAAATCCGGGAGAAGCCCCTGATGCGCAAAGACCGGGTTCCGTCTTGCCCGCTCTGTTTTTCATGAACATCCTGTTTGTCTTATTTCCCGGTTTTTGTCCGGGGAATATTCTTGTATTTTCTGCGCACTGTGATATATTTCACTGCATACGATAGAAGATTCTCTGGAATATGTGAACCTCTGAACACTAGTAAAATAAAGAAACTGGAGAGTGAAAATGGCTGAAACGGCAAAACTCGCGTATCTCGTCAAACCCGGTGAATTTGAATTCAGAGAATATCCCATCCCTGAAATTGACGACGATCAGATTCTCATCAAAGTGGAAGGCTGCGGCGTATGCGGCACCGACGGACATGAATACAAACGCGACCCGTTCGGACTCTGCCCGGTTGTCCTCGGGCACGAAGGTTCCGGCGAGATCATCAAGCTTGGCAGGAACGTGAAAACCGATTCCGCCGGCAAGCCGGTAAAACTCGGCGACAAGCTTGTGACATGCATCATTCCCTGCGGCAAATGTTCCGCGTGCAAAAATACTCCCGCCCGTACAAATCTCTGCGAACATTGCGGCGTTTACGGGCTTTTCCCGGATGACGATATTCATCTGAACGGTTATTTCGCCACTCATATGGTGATCCGCAAAGGTTCCACATTCTTCAATGTGACGGGCATGACGCTTGACCAGCGAATGCTGGTGGAACCTGCCGCGGTTGCCGTCCATGCCGTGGAGCGTGCCAAAACAACGGGGCTTCTCAAGTTCAATACGACAGTGCTGATTCAAGGCTGCGGTCCCATCGGGCTGATGGTAATGGCGGTTGTCCGCACGCTGGGAATCGAGAACATCATTGCTCTTGACGGCAATGACAACCGTCTTGAGATTGCCAGGACTCTCGGTGCGTCTCATACGTTCAACTTCACGAAATACCCGGATTTCAACAAGATGCTGGAAGAGATCAAGGCGGCGACGGACGGGCTCGGCGCGGAGTTCGCTTTCCAGTGCACAGGCGTTCCGGCAGCCCATGCGAGCGTATGGAAAATGATTCGCCGCGGCGGAGGACTCTGCGAAGTCGGATTTTTCCTTGACGGAGGAAACTGTTCGATCAATCCGCATTACGACCTCTGCAACAAAGAAGTTGCAACCGTGGGCTCCTGGGTTTATACTCCGCAGGATTACCCGACGACGTTCGATTTCCTTCGCAGGGCAAAAGCGATCGGGCTTCCCGTCGAGAAATTTGTCACGCATCATTTCCCGCTTTCCCAGATCAAGGAAGCGCTTGAAACAAATGTGCAGATGAAGGGGATCAAAGTAGCCGTCGTGAATGAATAACCGGCAGTGATTTCCATTGGATGACTCCCGGTTTTGCTGCCGGGAGTTTTTTCTTTATTGCGATTATCGCAGGAAAAAGCTTGAAAATCGGGAAAGAAGTAATATAGTATTGAATCCAAAGAAAAATCAGCGTTTTTCGCCCCGATAGCTCAGGGGATAGAGCAGCAGTTTCCTAAACTGTTGGTCGCAGGTTCAAATCCTGTTCGGGGTACCATTTTTGCCATACGGCTTGCTGTTATTGATCTTTCTCAATGCCGGGAATAAAAGTAAAGCGGAGGGTAATATGGAAAAAATGCCGAAATTTTTCTGTCTGATATTTTTCAGTTCTCTTATTTTTGCCGGATGCCGCGAGGAAGAAGCGGAGCGGGACCGGATCGAAGATTCCAAATGGTTTGCCGAACGCAGAAAGCTGATCGAAGATTTTAATCGGAACAACTCTATTTTTTCCAATATGTATGCCGCCATGATTTTCAGGGGCGTTGTCCGGAAAGTCAAACGCAGCGGTTTTGTTCTTGAAAATGTGAGTTGCATCCTGAGCCCGCCGTCCCTGAAACATAATTATCTGAAGTTGAAACAGATTGCGGTCCGCCTGAGAAAACCGTTTGCTTTTCTGCCGGGTGATTCCGCCCCGCGGGATGGAGAGGTCTATTATGTGCATGTCGTGAACGGCCCGCGCGGGCTGTATGATTTTTATCTGGAGCATATGATCCATTATTTCCCGGAAAAACCGGAAAATTCTATTGTCTATTCCTCGTCGCTGGCGGATTCAAAACACTTTTTCGACATTCAAGGCGGGCGCAGGTTCCCTGTGCTGAAGTCGATCAGTTTTGCAAATGACGTTTTGAACCTGAAAACTCATTCCGGTGAAGCGAAAGCCCTCCGTTCCGGGGAAGCGTGGGATATTGAGGCTTTCAATAGATCATTCCGATATACCTTGAAGCAGGATCAGGTTCTGCATACCCCGCT
>DXVA01000102.1:6902-7177 GCA_019408975.1 Lentisphaeria bacterium
CCCCGCTGGTCGGACTGGAAATCTTTTCGCCCCCCGGAGTGGACGGCCCTTACAGAATGATCCGCAGCGCTCTGCTGAAACTGGACCCGCTGGTTCAGCGGAAAACCCATCCGCTGCAAAGTGATACTGATCGGCAGGCACCGCCGTGACGGAACCTGCCGGGTGTTTTTTACGCTGTCGGCGTATCTTTCCTCCTGTGCTTTCTGTCGACGTAAGTCGTATGAAGAAGCTTGTGAGCGCAGTGACTGCCCGGCTCCCCGAGGAACTCCTCATAC
>DXVA01000102.1:7187-12859 GCA_019408975.1 Lentisphaeria bacterium
TGATTTCCGGACCGGCTGTTTTGCGTCGTCGCGGTAGAGCGCTTCCATGCGTTTTTCCAGAATGGTGGTGTCCCCGTGATGATAGGGCTGTCCGCCGCCGTTCAGGCAGCCGCCGGGACATGCCATGATTTCAATCGCGTGATAATTCGCTTCGCCGCGTTTGATTTTTTCCAGAAGCCTGCGTGCGTTGCCCAGTCCGGAGCAGACCGCCGCCTTGAGTTCAAGCCCGCCGACTTTGACTGTGGCTTCCTTGATTCCGTCAAGCCCGCGGACCGCTTTGAAGTCGATCTCCTGAAGATCCTGTTCCGCGATCCAGTCCGCCGCTGTGCGGAGCGCCGCTTCCAGCACGCCGCCTGTGGCACCGAAGATGACCGCCGCGCCGGTGGATTCTCCGAGGGGAGAGTCATACTGTTCCTCCTCCAGCTGGTCGAACTGAATGCCTGCCTCCCGGATCATGTCCGCAAGTTCGCGGGTCGAGATTACGATATCCACGTCGCGGATGCCGTTGGGGGCGAACTCTTCCCGCGACGCCTCATATTTCTTCGCAAGGCAGGGCATGACCGAGACAACTGTGATGTTTTCCGGGGCGACGCCGATTTTCTGTGCATAGTAACTCTTGGTGATTGCGCCGAACATCTGCTGGGGGGATTTTGCCGTGGAGGGCATATAGATCAGTTCCGGGAACTGATGCTCCAGGAATTTGACCCAGCCGGGGCAGCAGCTGGTCAGGATCGGAAGATCGCGGTTGTTCCTGACGCGGTCGATGAGTTCAGTTGTTTCCTCCATGATCGTGAGGTCGGCGGCAAAATCCGTGTCGAACACCTTGTCGAAACCAAGCATACGGAGCGCCGCCACCATCTTGCCTGTGCTGACGGACCCCGGTTCCATGCCGAATGACTCGCCGATTGCGACCCGCACAGCGGGAGCGGTCTGGACAACGACGGTTTTCGCCGGATCGTTCAGTGCGCGCCAGACCGGATATTTGTAATCGATCTCGCTGAGCGCGCCGACCGGGCACGCCTGGACGCATTGTCCGCAGAAGACACATTCCGTTTCCGCGAGAGGACGGAGGCCGGCAGGTGCGACGACCGCTTTGAAACCCCGTCCAACTCCTGAAAGGACGCCCACCGTCTGGACAGAGTTGCAGGCAGTCTCGCACCTGCGGCACATAATGCATTTATCTAGGTCGCGGGCGATCGCGTTGCTGGAGAGGTCTTTGTTGTAGGTGGACTGCTCCCCTTTGAAAAGCAGATGGTGAAGCCCCATTTCCTGCGCAAGAAGCTGAAGCCGGCAGTTCAGGTTCTTGGGACAGGTCAGGCAGTCTTTCGGATGATCGGACAGAAGAAGGTCGAGGATCGTTCTTCTCGCATTGATCGCGCGCAGTGTATTGGTTTTGACCTCCATGCCTTCCGCGACCGGAGTGCTGCACGCAGGAGCAAGATTCGGGCGCCCCTTGACTTCGACGACGCAGATACGGCAGGAGGCGCTGCGGTGCTCCACATGGAAGCAGTCCATTTTGAAATGGCACAGGGTCGGAATCTTGATATCCAGTTTTTCCGCGGCTTCAAGAATGGTGCTTCCCGCATCCACTGTGACCGGGCGGTCATTGATTTTCAGATTGACATTCATATATAAGAACTCCTTGACGGCTTGATTAACGTTTTTCCACGGCATGGAACTTGCAGGTCTGGAAGCAGACTCCGCACTTGATGCACTTTGCCGCATCAATCCGGTGGCGCATTTTGCGCTCGCCCGTGATGCAGTTCACCGGACAGTGGCGGAGGCATAATCCGCATCCGACGCACTTATCGGAAATTTCGTAGCGGATGAGTTTGGCACAGCTTCCCGCAGGACAGCGTGATTCATTGACGTGCACCAGATATTCGTTTTCGAAGTTTTTCAGCGTGGAAAGCACCGGATTCGGAGCGGTCTGCCCGAGCCCGCACAGCGCGGTGTCTTTGATCGTGGCGGAGAGCGTTTTCAGCTTCTCCAGCGTTTCCGGCGTGCCGCGCCCGTCCGTGATTTCCTCGAGCATTTCATACATGCGCCGGTTGCCGATCCGGCAGGGGGTGCATTTGCCGCAGGATTCATCAAGCGTGAACTCAAGGAAAAATTTGGCGATATTGACCATGCAGTCGTCTTCATCCATGACGATCATTCCGCCGGACCCCATCATGGAGCCGATTGCTTTCAGAGACTCGTAATCGATCGGCAGGTCGATGTTTTCTGCGGTGATGCAGCCGCCGGACGGACCGCCGGTCTGAACCGCTTTGAACTGCCTGCCGTATTTGATGCCGTCTCCGATTTCATAGATGATCCGGCGCAGAGTCATTCCCATAGGCACTTCGGCAAGTCCGACTTTGGAAATCTTGCCCGCGAGCGCAAAGACTTTGGTTCCGGGGGAGCCTTCCGTGCCGAGCGAGCGGAACCATTCCGCGCCCTTGCGGATGATTGCCGCAATGCAGGCGTAGGTTTCGACGTTGTTGACTACACTCGGGCGCTTCCAGAGTCCCTCGACCGCAGGGAAGGGGGGCTTTACCGTGGGTTCGCCGCGCTTGCCCTCGATGGAGTGAATCAGCGCGGTTTCTTCGCCGCAGACGAACGCGCCCGCCCCGAATTTGATCTCAATATTGAAGTCGAATCCGCTTCCCATGATATTTCTGCCGAGAAAACCGTTTTCTTTCGCCTGCCGGATCGCGTTTTCAAGGCGTTTGACCGCCAGAGGGTATTCCGCGCGGATATAGATGACGCCTGTCTGCGCTCCGATCGCATAACCGCCGATCGCCATTGCTTCCAGCACCGTGTGGGGATCGCCCTCCAGTACCGCACGGTCCATGAACGCGCCGGGGTCTCCTTCGTCGGCATTGCAGATGATGAACTTTTCACCGGCGGGCTGCTGCGCGGCAAACTGCCATTTGCGCCCCGTGGGGAAGCCTCCGCCTCCGCGTCCGCGCAAACCTGAAGCAGTAATGACGTCGATGACATCCTGCGGTTTCATGTCGGTCAACACTTTTGCGAGCGCCGCATAACCGTCATTCATGATATATTCGTCGATGCTTTCCGGATTGAGCCGTCCGGTGTTGCGCAGGACGATTCGAGCCTGAAGCTCTCCGGCGGCGGGAGTTTCAAATTCAGGATAATACCAGTTGCGTTCGATGGTGCGTGTGCCGGATGCGGCTTCCGCGGTTCCCGCTG
Source organism: Lentisphaeria bacterium (assembly GCA_019408975.1). Lineage (GTDB taxonomy): Bacteria > Verrucomicrobiota > Lentisphaeria > Victivallales > UBA1829 > UBA11452. Next base: position 10,383 of record DXVA01000102.1, read on the forward strand.
AAAGGATGGAGGGAACCTGCTGCGGGGTGACATCCCCGTAGATGAGGCGGCGTCCCGTGTTCCGGTCGAGCAGCATCAGTGTGGGCTCCGCATAACAGAGCCCCATGCAGCCGACTTCGACGATCTCGACCGCATTTTCGAGGCGGCGTTTTGTGACCTCCTCTTTGACTGCCTTCAAGACGGATGCGGTTCCCGCCGCAATGCCGCAGGTGCCCATCGAGACAAGAAGCTTTACAGGCGGCGCCGGGCGTGTCTGAAGCTCTTTCGCTGTTTTCCTCAACTGAGCTGGTGATTCTATTCTCATATTCGATTTACCTCTGATGAATTTTTATTCCTGTTTAATTTCTCTGATCCTGAAGAACGGGCTTACTCCACGCATTCTTTCAGGATATCCGCGACCTTCTCTGCTGTCATGTTTCCGTAAACCTTGTCGTTTACCATGACGACGGGGGCGAGACTGCACGCGCCTACGCAGCGCAGTGCTCCGAGGAAGAACTTTCCGTCCCCGGTGGTCTCCCCCTCTTTGATATTGAGGCGGCGTTTGAATTCATCAAGAACTTTGGAGGCGCCTTTGACGAAACAGGCGGTTCCGGTGCAGACATTGATTTTATAGCGTCCGACCGGCTTATCTGTAAAGTAGCTGTAAAAGCTGATGACGCCGTAGATTTCCGCAGGTGACAGTTTGAGGCGGACGGCGACAAATTTCTGGACTTCTTCCGGCAGGTATCCGAAAAGGCTTTGCGCCTTGTGCAGGATTTGAATCAGAAAACCGCGGCTCCGTTCCGGATTGTCGTCTGGGCGAAGCTCTGCGATGTACTGGTCCAGTTCATCGAATTTCCGTTTCAACTCCGGCGGCATGGTTCCAGGAACGGAACCGCAACAACACTGATCGCTCATGAAAAAACCTCCCTCTCATTGATCCAAATCGCTCGTCACATAGAGCCTTCAGAGTCTAGGATAAAGTATTTTCTGCGAAAATCAAGCCTCGGAAAATAGAAAAATCAAAAATGTTTTTCACTCTGTAACTGTCTTGAATTCAATGGATAAAAAAATATCTATCGAAAAAAATCCATTTTCCGTTTTTCTTCGTTTTGTGAATCCTCCTGCGGAGTGAAATCCGGGGACCGGAAAATGAGAAACATTATGTAAGCCTGCCGGCATTGTCATATTTTTTGTCATTTCTCTGCGGGGAAGCTTGTTTTCTTCCAGATACAGATTATCATAATGAAGTTTCAAACTCTAAATGGGAGAAGATTTATGATTTCGTATGCCGTTTCACTCGGTTCTTTCGGAGGATTTATGACTTCGGCACTGGCGGATGCCTTCCGGAAGTCCAAACTGCACAATCTCGAATTGTCGTTTACTCCTTACACTGAGGAGAGTGCTCAGGCTGAGGCTTCGCGTGAGCTGACACGGTCGCTCCTGAAAGAGAAGACAGTCCGTTCTTCCAGCGTGCATCTGCCTTTCTATGGCGGCGGTGTTTCATGGGACCCGTCTGCGCTGGACGAAACGGCGCGCAGGGAAGTAGCCACACGTTTCATTCGCCTGATTCGTTTCCATGCCGATATGATGGCGCCTCATGTGACTCTTCACGCCAGCAATGAGCCGCCGCTTGCCGAACATCCGGCGCGCATCGATCAGGCGTGCCGGACCATTGAAGATTTGCTGCCGCTTGCTTCTGAACTGGGATTTTCCATCAATATCGAATATCTGCCCCGGACCTGCATCGGCAACTGTGTGGAGGAGCTGCAGACGATCATGTCGCGCTTTGACCCCGCGCTGGTCGGGATCTGCATGGATGTGAACCATATCATGGACCGCTGGCGTGAACTGCCGGAAATCATTGCAGTGCTTGCCCCGCGTATCCGGACGTTCCATATCAATGATTATGACGGCGTGGACGAGATGCACTGGTTCCCGGGACAGGGCATCCTGGACTGGCAGGCTGTCATGAAGCAGATCCGCGCAATCAGCCATGATGTCCTGCTGATTTTTGAAACGTTGAATGAACTGGGCACGAAAGTCAGCCATATTGCGGACCCGCTGTTTGGAGTTCGCCAGACGGAATCCGCCATCTGGTTTCTCGAAAACTGCGACTCCATTGTGCCGCAGATCCGCGATTTCCGCATTCCCGGGAACTGATGCGGAGCAGAAACTTTCACCTTGAAAAACAATACGGGGGTTCATCCTGTTGAACCCTCATCCGCAGAAAATATGAAAATCCGGCTGGAAATCAATTCCCCTGTTGTCCGGTTTCCGCCTGCTTGCGGATTACATGGTAGACTGTCCGGTCCGTCATATATTCACCCTTCTCCAGCATTGCCCGAATTTCTTCTGTCGAGTTCAGGACAAGTCCGTCCTGCATGTTTACACTCTTTCCGGAGGGTTTCCATTGCTTGTTGCTGAACTCTGCAAACGTGATGAACTGCAAGTCGAATCCGCTGTCTGTCGGACTCAACTGCAAAAGATAGAAGCGC
>DXVA01000103.1 GCA_019408975.1 Lentisphaeria bacterium
GCAAAAGCTGCTGAAACCATTCGCGAGACCATCAGTCCCGATGCTTTACTCATGTTTGACGGGCATGGACGTTACGATGCAGATCTGGCAATTCGCATCGGCAGAATTCTTGAGCCACTCGATCTCATGTTTTTTGAAGAACCATGCCAACCGGAGGACGAGGAGGGACTTGCCAGGGTTGCTTCTCGCATTAATATCCCTGTTGCGACTGGCGAGCGTCTTTCATTTCTACCGGAATTTAAACGCCTGCTGCTTCGTAATTGCGCAAGTATTATTCAGCCGGATATCGGTCATTGCTGCGGTTTTGGAACTGCACTTAAAGCTGCGCGCCTGGCTGAAGCGTTCAATGCATTTGTCGCGCCTCACGGGCCGATGAGTCCGGTTATTACAACTATTTCGCTGCATCTGGATGCGGTCATGCCAAACTTCCTGATTCAGGAACGCCTGTTTCTCAATGACTGGCGCAATGAGATCATTGCGGAACCGCTCAGAGTGGAAAACGGATTCATTGCTCTCAACGACAAACCCGGTTGGGGAATTGAGCTCAATGAAGAGGTCTGCAGGAACCATCCACCTATTCCCCCCCATACTCCGCAGCTTTACCGTCCCGACGGTGCGGTTTGTGACTGGTAACAACAGAGGTGGCTATGGATGATTTCAACGGAAAAACAGTAATTGTCACTGGTGGTTCGCGCGGTCTCGGTGAAGCATTTTGCCGCAAATTCGCAGAGCTCGGTTGCCATGTCATCGTCAATTACGCTCATGGACGCGCTGCTGCAGAAAAAATTGCAGCGGAGCTTAGTGGCACAGCCTTGTCCTGTGATATTTCCAATGAGGAGGAGGTCAAAGCCATGTTTGATAAAGTCGGCAATGTTGACCTGCTTGTCAACAATGCCCGTATTGATCCTTACAAACGCGTTTCCGGCTGCACCGATGGGGAATGGTGGGACAAAGTGATGTCCGTCAACCTCAAAGGAGCCTATCTTTGCGGAAAGTACGCATTGGAAGGGATGAGGTCTAGAAAATGGGGACGCATGCTTCATATCTCCTCGCTCTGGGCATATCAGCCGGCGAATGAGCGTATGCTCTCCTATGCAGCGGCAAAAGCGGCGATGCACGCGTTGAGTCGAGGGTTTGCAAACCTTGGGGCGGCGTATGGCATAACCTCGAATGTTCTTGCCCCGGGGCTTATTATGACAAAACTTGTTTTAGAGCGGCTGACTCCTGAGGCTCTGGCAAAAGAGAAAGCGGGAATTCCGCTTGGCCACGGAGAAAGACCGGAAGAGATTGCGGAGGCGGGAATCAACATAATGCGTTCCGGTTTCATCACCGGAGAGATTCTGAATATCAACGGCGGGGCATTCATGCGCCCGTAAAAAATACGGCGATTAATAATTACACAGGAGGACAGTTACGGTGGAAAATGATTATATTGCGGGATTTGGTGAAGTGATGCTGCGTCTTGCGCCGATGGGAAAGCAACGTTTTGCACAGGCACTTCCGGGAGTGATGGAGGCGACATTCGGCGGAGGTGAAGCCAATGTCTGTGCTTCGCTTGCGATTCTCGGCGCCAGGTGCCGTTATCTTACCGCTTTGCCGTGCAATCCGGTAAGTCATGCCTTTGCGGCTCAGATGCGCGGACTCGGTGTGGATGTGGATCACATTCTATACAGACCTGGGGGGCGCATGGGGGTCTATTATACAGAATCGGGAGTAGCCCAAAGGAGTTCCAATGTGATCTATGATCGAGAACACTCTGTGATTTCGGAATGTTCCCCAGACGATTACGATTTCCCGGAAATGCTGAAGAATACGGGGCACCTGCATCTCAGCGGGATTACTCCGGCACTCAGCGAAAAAGCATTTCATTCGACGCTTGCAATTGCGGAGTTTGCTGCCAGGCATGGGATTCGGATCTCTTGCGATCTGAATTTCAGAAAGAAACTGTGGAACTGGAAAGCAGGCCGTTTACCCAATGAGCTTGCCGAGGATTGCATGAAGCGGATTGTCGCTTATGCGGATATCATCATAGGGAACGAGGAAGATGCCTCTGAAGTTTTCGGAATCTCCGCCGAAGGTTCATCCGTTGAGAGCGGCAAGATCGATATCGGAGGTTACAGCGAGGTCGCCCGCAAACTCGGAGAGCGTTTCCCGAAAAGTTCATGGATCGCGATCACGTTGCGCGAAAGTCGTTCGGCGGACCACAACAACTGGGGTGGTATGCTTTATGAAAAGGCTTCCGGACGGACTTTCTTTGCACCTTTGAATCAGGCGGGGGAATACTCTCCGTGTGAAATTCATGATATCGTCGACCGTTTCGGTGGGGGAGACTCATTTTGTGCCGGACTCATTTTTGCCCTTTCGGACAATGATTGCAGCACCCCTGCCGAGGCTATCCGTTTTGCCGTCGCAGCCAGTTGTTTGAAGCACTCCGTGAAGGGGGATTACAGCTATATTACAAAGAGTGAGGTTGTCGCACTGATGAATGGAAATGCTTCAGGACGTGTCAGGCGTTAGAGTTAAAGGAGAGGTGTAAAATGGATTTTGAAATGTTGATGAATCGGTGTCCGCTGATTGCCATCCTGAGAGGTATCATGCCGGAAGAAATCCCGCAGGTCTGCGATATATTGTATAATAACGGAATTCATCTGCTGGAAGTTCCTCTGAATTCACGCGATGCGTTGAAGAGCATTGAGAGCGCAGTCCGTCATACGGCAGGCAGAATGCTGGTTGGCGCGGGAACCGTGCTGACGCCCCGGGATGTTCGGGATGTTCATGCAGCCGGCGGCTGTTTCATCATTTCTCCCAACACGGATGTTGAAGTCGTCAGAGCGACGAAGCTGCTGGGGATGTGTTCCATCCCGGGATTTTTCACTGCAAGCGAGGCTTTTACAGCGATCCATGCCGGCGCAGACTATCTTAAACTCTTTCCGGCGATACTCGGTCCGAACTATCTGAAGGATCTCAGAGCCGTCATCGCAAAACCGATTCTTGCGGTAGGCGGAGTGAATGCCGCAAATCTGCCTGAATTCCTGAAAGTCTGTGCTGGTGTCGGGATCGGATCGGCACTCTATAAGCCAGGAAAAACACTGGAAGCAATACAACAGTCCGCCCGTATCCTGAAAGTGGCACTTGCAGAAAACAGAACAGGTTCAATCCACCTGTCATAGCATATCATGAGCGTGATCTGATGTAAGCCGACCGGCTTTAGATCGGTGCCCCTGAAGGGCAATCGGGAAGTGCCTGTATCTTGAAAACTCCCCGGGCAATGGAATCGCTATTTTCCGTGATGCCCCATCATGCTTGAAAGTGAGAATGAAACAGCCGCGCGGTCAGATGCGGTGACCATATGAATTTTTGTTGTGAGTCCTCCGCGGGAGCGACCGATTTTTTGTGTTCCATTTTTTTTATGCGCCAGTTCCATGAGGATGCACTTTGGTACTTGTGCTGTCAAGACATAGTGCTTCCAGCTTGATATGGATGATATTTTCCCGTTGAAACCCTTCAAAAAGGTGTTGAAGAACTCCATTTTTACTCCAACGATTCATGCGAACGTAAACAGTATGCCAATTCCCATAACTTTTTGGCAGTGCTCTACATTTGCAGCCGTTCCGCGTTGACGCGGCAAATATTTTGCGATTTTTCCATATTGTTCCAGCGTGATTTCCATGAGGACAATATAACTGCGAAATAAAAAAACTCAATAGTGTGGACAGAATCCAGATATTTTCAATTCAAAAAAGATCGCAAAAAGTTCTTTCTACATCTTGAACTGACAAAATGGTCCATCTTCCAAATCTCTTTATTACATCTTCTATTCCTAAATTGTAAAATATTTGCACGCATCAATAACCTGAACAGCTTTTTTACTGCTTAGACCGAATTAGATCCCAAAGCCTGTCTCTGCATTGATCCAGAAACATCGGCCATTCTTGCGGAGCAATGAAGGGATTTTCTTTTTCCTTGCGCAGACGTGCCGCCTTTCCCAGCGTATCGTTACAACCGACATGGTTGCCAAGTGGAATATCTACTGGCTCTTTTTTCAACTTTTCAAGACTGCCGAAAAATTTGTCCCGACAATCATAAGACAAACTATAGGCGTCCAAAGACGAATATTTGGGACAAAACCGAAAAATAGCAAATCCCCCAAAATATGGTGTAACGGCGAAAAACACAATATATCGTAAAAAAATTGCTTGAAATAACAATATATTGTGGTATGTTGTGTGTGGCGGGAAATTGCTGCGATAAAAAGAGGTGATTCATGTCCTGGCGATCACAGGGTGCGTCCGCTGGGATTTTGAATCAATTCGAAATCCCAACTTTAACAGGAGGAAAGATCATGGCCAAGTGTGGAGAGAAAACCGAAGTGTACAGCCGCGTTGTCGGGTATTTTCGTCCGGTGAGCAACTGGAACAAAGGCAAGAAAGAAGAGTTCAAGGACCGCAAGACGTTCGACGTCTCAAAGTAAGCCATTGCGCTGCACGGGGGCTGTCCGGCTCCCGTGTCTTTTTGGTAATTTCCCCCTTTAGAAAAAAAGAGGTGTGCTTTGAAGTGGTTTTTCACCCGGGAATCTTTCACCTACGGTTGCTCCGACATTTCTGAAAAAATCTTTCCGGTTATTTCAAGGATATCGTTGAGATGTATTACCTGACCGCCGTCCAAGGTAATGAATCGTTCAGGAAGCGAGATACTTTTAATCGTCCCGATCACGGATTGATATTCCCCTCCGGATTTGCGTTCATCTGGAACGAAATGTACGATATCTACCTCGGGCTTGCTTTTCAACCGGTTCACCAGAAAATTAAAACGTTTGTTTAGCTCTGTCTGCTCCAGTTCATTTAATTCATGACGCTCCGCAGTCCGGCGCCCCTTCTCGGTAATGGCATCATCGTATCCTGTCAATGCGGCAAATGGAGAGAACTGCGCGGCACGAGCCTGTCGCGACATTTGGGGGCGACTGGTCGATACATGATGCGGCAGATTGATGATGTCATCGTATTGATTCATGCCTTATGTCCCCCAATCTGTTCGTTCCGCTCTTTGGCCGTTGCCCCATCCATGAGATTCATCACTTTCAATACAGCATTCTTGCCGAATTTCTTCTTGATGTCCAAAATGGCAAGCTGGAGTCGTTTCTCCTTTTCCAGCTCATCCTGTTCAAGAGCCTCCTTTTTCATCTGCTCTTCAAAATCCGTAAAAAGGTCTGCCTGTACAAGACCTCTCGGCTCCGGCACTTGATCTTCACTTATCACATGGTTGGCAACCACAGTAATTCTCCGAATGAGCAATTCTGGGTTGACAATCCGATCAAAGAGTTTCAACATGGCTTCGGTGATGATTTTCGAAGAGGCTGTCTGACGACCAAGATTGCTCGAACCATGAGCGCCCTTGGGCATTTGTCTTCCGTAACTGTCAGTTACGAATTCCCCTTGATAGTTTTTATTGGCTGCATCATAGCCGATGGTCAACACGATCTGATCTGTTACAACTTTTTTCTCAACCAAGTCGAGCGAGAGTGAATCTGTCATCTCCAATACCACAAGACGGGCTTTCTTGAAATCATAAGGCTCCTGCAGAACCTGACCGGAACTGAGACTGTTGTTCTCCGGCTTGTAAGATTTTATATCTGCAATGGTACAAGGCTCCCAGCCCCATGCGTGGTCAATCAGGAGCTCCGCATTCACACCGAACAGCTTGTAAAGCAATTCCTCGTTTTTCAAAGATATTCGCGCCACATCACCCATGGTGTACATGCCATGAGATTCCAGTTTTGACGCATAGCCATGTCCCACCCGCCAGAAATCCGTCAGAGGTCGATGCGACCAGAGTTTCCGCCTGTAAGACTGTTCATCCAATTCGGTTATCCGGACTCCGTCCTTGTCGGCGGGGGCATGTTTTGCATCAATATCCATAGCAACTTTGCAGAGATACAGATTCGATCCGATTCCGGCCGTTGCTGTTATTCCTGTTTTCTGCAGAACGGCCTGAACCAGCTTCATTGTCAGCTCACGCGCTGTCGCTTTATAAAGTTTGAGGTACGGCGTGGCATCTATGAAAACCTCATCGATGGAATAGACATGGATGTGTTCCGGGGCAATGTATTCCAAGTAGATTCCGTAAATTTGTGTGCTCACTTCAACATATCTCGCCATTCGGGGCGGCGCCACGATATAATCCAGTTCGAGAGCAGGATTGGACATCAGTTCCGGCAACTGACAGGATTTCTCCGAAAATCGGTGACCGGGAGCAAACCGCTGCCGCTCCCAGTTGACTTCCCGGACTTTTTGAACAACCTCAAATAACCTTGGGCGTCCGGGAATGCCAAATGACTTCAGCGATGGCGACACCGCCAGGCAAATCGTTTTTTCCGTCCTGCTTTGGTCTGCAACGACAAGATTCGTAGTCAAAGGATCGAGCTGACGGTCAACGCACTCCACCGAGGCGTAAAAGGATTTCAGGTCAATGGCAATGTAAACACAGGGACTCATTTGTTCTCCGACTGCGCGAAAATATTATTAGGCAAACGCCACATTCCTACGTTGCCGCGACATGGGATAGGTTTTGTCAGCAGACGAACGTTCGTCAGATGCCACCACACGGGATATCCTTCGTCCCACACTGCATCACCAGGGGTATAGGTCGCCTCGTAGTTGCAGACGGCAATTAGTTTGCCTCGCCAGTCGGAAACCTGATCCCAGGAAGGCAGCGCAGAGAAAGCGTCTGCAGGGAAACAGCCCTTCGCCCATGTGAGGAAATTAGCGTAATCGCGTTCATCGGAAGACTTCGAGCAGGTCATCGCACATGTGCCGGAGGCAGGAATCGGTAACGCACTGCGGTTCTCCCACTGCTTGATTCCCATGACAATCATGACGGCCAATGGAATGCGCGTTGTGAAGGCAAGCTCGATCATTGCCACCACCAGTCACGAATGGATATCGTGCTTTCCAGCTGTTCCTGCTTCGGTTGCGGAACTGCCTTGAAAAAATCCAACCCGGTAGTTTTCTCTACTGTGTCAACCGTGACTGCGAATTCTTCCAAGCGTTTACTGGAGCCTTCGTTGGGGAGGAGAAAACCTATCATCTTTTCCGGCGGTGTCAGATCATAAACGACCTTGTAATAATATGCTGGAACGGTGACTTTGCTTGCCCCAATGGTTACAGACTTGGTTTCGGGAAGGACTGGACCGGTTACAACGTAGATATCCTTCTCCACTATGGCAAAATGACGAATCTGTGCTTCCAGCTCCTTCCAGATGCCGCGATTGAACTGCGGTTTTTGCGGACTCATGTTGCTCATGTAAAAGCTGTCCTTCATAGTTTGAACGGAAAAAGCCATATCGGCGGCAGGAGCCAGATGTCCCCGGTCGTAACCGGAGCGTCGATAGTCGGCGAGCGTGGCGCTTCCGGTCGGCACTTGTGGATCCTCGCGAAAATTATCATTACGTTTGGCTGCCTTGGTCACAGCTTCATCTTCGGTCATGCGGTAGACCACCCATGCAGGCTGTTCATGATATTCAATGTAGCCGAGAGCGTATCCGGGACGGTCAATAATGGTATCGGCTTTGCCGGGAATACCTAACGCAAGATTGTCATATGGGGACGAAAAGGGTGACCCTGATTGTTGGCTCTCTGTAGAGTCGCGAGGAAAGATTTGGAATGAAGATCCATGGGAGGACGGTGTCAGTTCACCATTTTTGCGGTCATCGACAATAGGAGTTTGATGGATGGGCTTTGTATGTCGGGCATAAGAGTACCCCCCGATGCCAATCAGCAGAACAAGAAGAAGGAAGGGGATTACCTTGCCCCTATTTAATGATTTCTTTCTGGAATTGCAATGACGCATCTTTCCCCGACCTGGTCAATGGTTTTTTGGATCGTCCCTTGTCAAAATGATTGGTAATGTCCCAATAACTTTCATTTGGAGCTCCAATTCATAATTTTCTCTATTGTCGCATTGTCCGGCACTGCTTTGCCATGCTCCCATGCGGAGACCTTCTTCACGGAAACGCCGAGTGAGGCGGCAAACTTGACTTGCGAGAGACCTGATGCTTTGCGCCTGGCAAGCAGCTGTTCCGGGGTAAGCTGTCCGGGATTATCGGTGAAATCGGGGACAGACATCGCCGGGAATGTATCGCCGAGGGTGACTTTAACCTTCGCACCTTCGGTGGTATTGACAGCGGATACATTCGATATGGCGGTCCGGAGTTCCGGATACTTTTCATATTTCCTGCGAACAAGGCTGTTGACTTCAGTTCGTACCATCTTCTTCGATTCCGCATCCAGTTTCATCTGGCTCAACGCGGAATCTTCGATCTCCTTACGCCCGGAGACGGCGATGTTCCACGCGATCATGCCCATGCGCCAGAGAATGTTTCTCCCAACAAGGTCGATCCCCTTGGAGTCGTCCACATATTCCGGCAGGACATCCACACACAAATCCATAAGTGCACCTGCGATGCGATTATTCTGCCGGCGGCTGAGCAACTCAGCGTGAACTCGCCTGGCTTTCAGTTTCGCCTTGCGTTTTGCAGCTTTATTCGGTCTATGGCTCATCGTTTTTCCTTCAATATGATATCTGAATCACCAATTCTTCGCCAGGCTTCGGTTCAGAGATATCCTCAATATCCTCGGCGATGGTCTCCATCATCTTTAAATATGCAAGTTCACGTCGCCCCGTCCAGGCGAAATCCGACTTTACAGGGAAGAGCTGTTCCTGCATTTTCTCTTTCCAATTCTCTGAATCCAACGCGGCAACGCAGTTTTCGTGCAAAAACACCAGTGCAAGGTAATCCAGGGGGCGCTCATTGCAGTCCAGTTTCCCATCGTAAATCTTCTCCCTGAACCATTCGGCAACAGGAGAAAACTTGTGCCAATGGATAAGGCAATCCTTGCCTGCTTTCGTTTTTTTACTGATGTAAATATCAAGCCCCATTATCATGCTCCTGCCTATGTTCTTTGATTCTGTCCGGCAGAGTCTTGAGAAATCCGTCCTTTTTCAGCTCGCATTCCCAGATCACGATCAGATTCCAGCCGAGCTCGTTCAGCTGTTTTTCCGTTCCCTTGTCTCTGTCGACATTCCGTTTGAATTTCTTCTGCCAGAATTCAACATTTGAGGATGGCATGGTTGCCTGCCGGCATCCCGGATGCCGATGCCAAAAACAACCGCGAACCTCAATAACTGTTTTGTATTTTGGAAGGACAATGTCGGGATGTCCCGGCAGACTTTTGACATGAAGTCGGAAGCGGAATCCGTGTCGGAAGAGGAACGATCGCACTACGAGTTCCGGAGCCGTGTCATTCGACCGAATCCGGCTCATGTTCCAGCTGCGATGTTCTTTGCTTATAGTATCCAACACTCAAATATCCTTTATTTCTATCAGCCTGTTTTTAGAAAGGATAGTACGGATGCCTGTGTGCGGATATGGCGTTATCAGGTTCTTTTCGACCATGGAAATAACGTTATTAACGCTGATGGCTGACCCTTGAATTCCGGTTTCCTCAACAATGCTTTGAATTTGAGGGGTAATATTTTTTCCGAAGCCCCCCGCAATATACGAGAAAAATGCAAGAGGTTTGTCTGATTTACTATACGAGTTGAGGTTTTCTATGTAATTGTGAACCATCCTGTTCCGGTGATCATTGGAAATGCTGTAGCGACTGTATGCTTTGTTATCTATAATTGCCTGATAACCTGCTGAACCAGAAATAAGCAAAACATCTGGAGTCAATCCAATCGGTCCGACATGATGTGTTTCAAAACCAAATGCATCATGGAAAAGGGTTGCAGTTGCTTTTTCAAAGTCTGTGGCATCTTCCCGTCCTTTGAATGCCATATCAAAATATTCCGTCATAAAAGAACCGATTGCACCGTGCGGGTAGAGTTTCAGAAGCGTTTCTTCAACAACTTTACTTGAAATTCCGGTTGTTTCTATGATGCGGTCGATAATACTCGCAGAAATTTTTGTAATAGGTGTTTTCAGAGATTCTGCGATGAAAGCATTCTTGATTTTCTGTTCTGCAATAATTCGAGCCGTAACATTTACAGCACCAGTCAAATCACGAGTGTCTTTTCTATGTTTCGGATCAATGCCATATTTCCTTTGGAAGTATTCTTCTTCCCCCGGCCGGTCAATAAAGGGGAGCTTCTGAGCGAGGATTTGTTTTACTTCATCCTGCTTATCCTCCAATATCGTTAAATTTCCATCGTCATCCCGCCGTGCAAGCTGGGTGTATTCCATCCAATTCATGATAGTATTTGCCACGTCCAGCAAATGCGCAAACGGATTGGCAAGATTGACTCCGCCTTTTGAACTTGCGTATTTCGTTGCAAAGTCCTTTTCAAGACACGCATCTCCATCTGAACGGAAGTCTATAATACGCTTTACAATGTACTCAAAGCATGCATCCGTTTCCTTTTCTGCTTCTACAACAATGATTTTAGCAATTTCATCCTCTGTTAAGTATTTGATCCGTCTATCGGCTAACAAACGGAACAAGAAAAGAAAAGGACGAATTTTGAAACGGGAAGATACATCAACGCCACGGCTCAATGAAAAAGATGACGGAAACTGGTATTTCAAGATCTGTCTCGTCAGAACTGCAACTGGTGAGTCGCCGTTCATAATTGCTTCGCCGGCAAGCGTTAATTTTGTTTTTCCTGTTGACTCCTGAGTGAATATGAGCCCCAGACTTGCCACCCATGCCCGGTATGTTCTTGCTCCTCCTCCAGTTTGATCTCGTCGTTCGCCAGCTTTTTTTAGTCCTGCTTTTTCGAGAGCCTCTTCAAAAGACAAATGTGAATCCCGCTGTCCAGACCATTCCTGATCCAGAGAGATCTCCGCGAATGTGGATAGAACCTCAGGAATAGAGTTCAATTTTCTTTTTGGACGGGTAACCCACCAGTAATTCAGCATGATCCCACCTCATGATCTTCGAGATTGACATTGCACGGAACTGATTCATACGGAATATCTGCAAAAGTTTTCAAGATAGCTTCGAAAATTACCTTTGCTCCTCGACACGGTACAGCCATACCAATTTGCTTTCTAACACTTTCCTTGGATCCGCAGAAAATGAAATCATCTGGAAAAGTCTGCAATCTTGCTCGTTCCCGATTGGTCAATGCGCGAGGCTCTGAGTAGTGATAAATATGTGTACCCCCACCACCAGATCCGGTAACAGTATACGCAGGTTTATTCGGATCAAGACGCTTGTAAATCTGGCTTATTTTTGCTCCGCGAACATGCAGTTGCAATTCCGGAGGAAGATTGGCCGTAAATGCATTTTCTCCTGGTTTTATGTACTGCAATCTGGCAACGACACGCGGATCCTGTCTCGTGAGTTCCGCGTTAGGCGCACTTGCCGGTATCGGCGGATTTTCCAAAGCAGATTTGCATGTATTATCACAGTTTGCATAAATAGCGGGACTTGGAACTCGATACTCATAAGGCAGATCATTACGAATGCCGACAATGATAATACGATGTCTTGCCTGAGGAACACCGTATTCCTCAAACTTATAGAGATGTGGATAAATCCGATAACCGGACTCCTGCAAATCCACAAGAATCTTCCCGAATGCCTTTCCTTCATTAGCGGATTTCAACCCACCCACGTTTTCCGCAAGAAACCATTTGGGGCGATGCGAGCGAAGTACACTAACTCCGTAGGAGTATAAGGGACCATAGGTGCCTCCAAACCCTTTCTGTTCTCCGACTACACTAAAATCATTGCATGGAAAACCAAATGCCAATGCGTCAATCGGTGGCAGTTTACTGAGATCAAGTTTCCGTACATCTTCGCAAATAACACTTCCGGAATCATCTGGACAGATATTTTTACGGTATGTTTCGCATGTGGAGCTGTCATAATCATTTGCCCATTTGTGACGAATACAATACCCAGGAACATCTGCCGTTGTCGCGCCAACTGCGAGACCACCCGGGCCACAGAAGAGCTCACCGAGCATAAAGGAATGCTCCGATATTGAATCGGATGTTACCATTTTACGTTCAAATAATGGTTGCGGAATTGGAGAGATATTTTGTTCAGACTCCTTTTCAATCTCCATAATATCGGAGAAATCACAATGTAAAGCGACGCAGATCTTAATTAAAACATCTGTTGTCACATTTTCATTCTTACCAAGCTTTGCTATTGAAACGGAACTCACGCCAGCCAATTTCTGGAGAGATGTTCTGTTCATGTTCCGGTCAATTAAAAGCTTCCATAGTTTTTTATACGTCACGTTCATAAGTGGCACCATCATTCAAAAGTTTACTCTCTCAAAATAATATACTATGAGATGTTATTTTGTCAATCGCAATCTTTAAGAGCGCAAAGAAATATTTTGCGCTTAACAAGGAGGTAGACGATTTATTCCTGGCGGTCGGTTGGCGGGAGTGGGAGCAGGCGAGGAGGCTCCGTCTGTCGTCTTTCTGGACCTCTGGCAAGTGATGATACAATGAACTCGAATGGCGATCAAAACCAATGATGTATTACACAATAGTTGCGAAACGCATTTGAAATGGTTATCACCCATTCACCCACCATCGCCAGATACGGACGTAACAAAATGCGAGAAAGGCAACTCCGGCAATGCAAAACATTGCGATGCCGAGAGGGAGCCAAAGATACATCAGCCCCAGCCCGGAGACGATGCTTCCGAACAAGCACATCAAAACAATCAATTCAGCGAGCTTGATTTTCTTTGCGGTCTGCTCAATCAATACAGTCTTTTCCATGGTTCACCTCGTTTTCCAGTCACCGGAGGGGATTACTTCTGCCTGCTCCGGCAGATGGTTCATGGTGTAGATCCATGCCTGAACAGTCGAACCGTCAGG
>DXVA01000104.1 GCA_019408975.1 Lentisphaeria bacterium
GTATGCGTCAATGTCGGATTTGAAACCGGCGAGAAGGAGCCCGAATACGGCGGTATCGTCGATATAACCGACGAGCGGAATGAAATCGGGGATTACATCGACCGGGGCGATCAGGTAGACCAGGGCGAAGACAACGGCGGCGACGAATTTCCACGGCACTCCTTTGTAACGCCCCGCCTTGTAGTCCCGGAGCAGGGACCACAGCAGTTTGAATTCCTCGAAGAATCCTTTCAGGTTCCTTGCTTTCTCTTTTGCCTTTTTTTCATCGGCGAGAACCTTGTCCAGGTCTTCGGGAGTCATGCTCCCGACCCCGTGTTCATAGGCGGCATGAATACGGCTTCTGTCCTGCTCATTGAGTTCGGGTTCCGGCATAGACTGCTCCCGTTTTTATCTTGAAAATACGATGGTGCGACGTCCGGAAGTGATGATGCGGTGTTCCAGATGGGCGCGGACCGCGCGGGTGAGAACCCGGCGTTCGATGTCTTTGCCGATGCGTTTCAGGTCGTCCGGTTCCGCTTCATGCGTGATGCGTTCCACATCCTGTTCGATGATGGGCCCTTCGTCAAGGGCGGGCGTCGCATAGTGGGCTGTTGCCCCGATCATCTTCACGCCGCGCTCCCATGCCCTCTGGTACGGATTGCCGCCCTGAAACGCGGGGAGGAATGCGTGATGAATGTTGATGATGCGTCCCGGGAACTCATTGATGAACTCATCGGAAAGAATCTGCATGTAACGTGCGAGAACGACGAGGTCGATGTGGTGCTTGTGAAGCAGTTCGATGACCTGCTGCTCCTGTTCGCGCTTGTGATCCTTCCTGATCGGGAAACAGTAGAACGGGACGCGGAACTTGTCCGCAACGTCCTCCAGATCGGGATGATTGCTGATGATCAGCGGTATTTCGCAGGCGAGGTCTCCCTCGTCCTGCGCGTGCATCAGCAGATCGTAGAGGCAGTGTGAAGTCTTGGAAACCATGATAGCCATGCGCTGGGGCTCGTCGGAGTAGTGAAGCGAATATTCCAGGTTCAGAGTTTTCGCGTATTCTTCGAAAGAGCCTGCAAGCTGTTTGCGTGTTACCGGCATGTCGGTAATATCCAGACAGACCCGCATGAAATAGAGGTTTTCGCAGTTGTCCGTATATTGCTGGCAGTGCAGAATATTGAAACCCTGCTGGTAGAAAAAAGTGGAAATGCCGGAAAGAAGCCCTTTCCGGTCGTTTGACCTGATAAGAAATACAGCCTTTTTCATTCTGATTCACCCGTTGTTGATTCTCTGCAAAGTCGTTAATATAGCATCGGTTCGGGAGCAGGGCAAATCGGAAAAACGTGTTTCTCTCAAATCAGTGCAGGCTTTGTCCGCCGTCCACATAGAGGATTTCGCCTGTGACGGAGTCGTTCTGCGCAAGAAAGAGACATGCCGAGCAGATGTCATCCAGCGTGACAGGCCTGCCGAGGGGAACGGTTTTCAGCGTCTTTTCCATTTTTGAATGCGGCAGTTCCACCGGCGGCAGGACGGGGCCCGGAGCGATGCCGTTGACGCGGATTCGCGGCGCCAGCTGAAGTGCGGCGGCTTCCGTTGCTGCTGCAAGCGCTTTTTTCGATACTGCATAGCTGAAAGACGCCGCATCCGGATGGTGGATGCCCTGATCCAGCATGTTGATGATGAGCCTGGGATCGAGGCTGTTTTCTGCAAAGAGCTTCATCAGTTCGACGGGAGCCGTATAGTTGATCCGGAACTGCCTGTCCGCATCGGCGCGGGACTCCTCAAGGAGAGTGCGGCGGGCAAACGTGGAGGCATTGTTGATCAGGATGTTTGCGGAACGCAGAGCGGGAGCCAGTTCCGCAATGGAGTCAGGCTTCGAGAGATCGCATTGAACCACGGAATGCCCGGCTCCGGTTCCGCCGAATCCGGCAATGAGCTGCTCCGCTTCCCGCACGGACCGGTTGCAGTGTACAATCAGTTTTGCTCCGTTTTGTGCGAAAAAGCGTGCGATGGCGGCTCCGACTCTGATGCCGCCGCCGGTGATGAATATTCTGGAATCTTGGATTTTCATTGCCTGTTTCCTTTCTGCTGGTGCGGGGCAGGGGGACTTTTTTGAATTTTCAGGATTCAGGATGGCGCCCGGCTGCCGCTCAGGATATAAAAAATGGTTCATTTTTCCGGAAAATCAAGCTGTTTTACAGGAATATGCACAGTTATTGCATATAAAAACAGGAATTGCTATTGGAAAAGTCGGGTTTTATGCTGTAAGTTACCGTTCAGGAGATGAGAGAGTAAAAAAAGGCAGGAAAGTTATGCAGAATACTCCAAAAGGACTCAGGCTTCAGATCGGTATCTTCGGAAAACGGAATGCCGGGAAATCTTCACTTCTCAACGCTCTCGCCCGCCAGGAGGCAGCCATTGTTTCGGAAACGCCCGGAACGACGACCGATCCCGTGGAAATGGCGATGGAGATGCTCCCGCTGGGGCCTGTTCTCCTGATTGATACCGCGGGGCTGGATGACGACGCCGCTCTGATCGGCGGGCTGCGGGTCGAAAAAAGCAGAAAGATTTTTGAGCGTGCGGATATTGCCCTGATCGTTTCCGATGCGTCATGGGGGGCGTTCGAAGAAAAGCTTCTCGCGGATTTCACGGAGCGCGGAACCGCTGTAATTGCGGTATTCAATAAAATTGATGTGGCTCTTCCGCCGCAGAATGTGCTGGACAGCCTCAAGGCTCGTTCCATTTCCTTTGTGATGGTTTCCGCAGGAAAAGGCGAGGGGCTCCATGAACTGCGCGAAATGATCCTCCGTAAAGCCCCGGAGGATTTTTTGTCTTCGGATAAGATGCTCGGCGATCTGGTGCCGGAAGGTTCGGCAGTGATGCTGATTACGCCGATTGACATCGAGGCGCCGAAAGGGCGCATGATTCTGCCGCAGGTTCAGGCGATCCGCGATACGCTCGACCATAACTGCTATTGTCTGGTGGTCAAGGAGAATTCCCTTGCGGACGCTCTGGCGAACATGAAGACGCCTCCTGCGCTGGCTGTGACCGACTCGCAGGCGTTCGGGACGGTGTCCCCGATTGTGCCGGAGGCGGTTCCCCTGACTTCTTTTTCGATTCTGCTGGCACGCCAGAAAGGCGATCTTGCCACTTGCGCCGCAGGCGCCGCCGCGATAGGGAACTTAAAGCCCTCTTCCCGTGTCTTGATTGCAGAGGCCTGTTCCCATCACCCGATCGGCGAGGACATCGGAACGGTCAAGCTCCCGAACTGGCTGCGCAGGCGCTGTTCGCCCGATCTCGTGATCGAGCATGTGCAGGGGCATGATTTCCCGAAGGATCTTTCCGGTTATGATCTGGTGATCCACTGCGGCGCATGCACTTTCAACCGGCGCGAGGTCCTTTCGAGGATACTGCAATGCAGCGAACAGGGGGTTCCGTTTACCAATTACGGCGTGGCGATCGCATTCTGTTTCGGCATTCTGGAGCGGGCTCTGAAGCCGTTTCCGGAAGCGCTTGCCGCCTATGAAAGGACGATTCATCCGGTAAAATGAGAAGCTCCATCCTATTTGAACTCAAGGGCAATCTGCATGTCGGCGGATTTCGCCCCTTCATGTGGAAGATTGCTTCCGAAGCCGGGCTTTCCGGCTGGATTGCGAATTCCGAGCAGGGGGTGCTTCTGCGTCTTGAGGGGGAGGAGGAGCAGATCAGCGAATTCATCAGGAATATTCCTTCCGCCGTCCCGAATGCGTTCTATATGAAAGAAATCCGGCTTGTCCGGCGCGAACCCAGCGGACCGCTCGACCTGCGCAATATCGGTTTCCGCGTGACCGGCGAGGACAACAAGGTGCCGCTGATCAATCCGGATAAAGCGCCTTGCCCGAAATGCGTGGCGGAGGCGGAGAACCCTGCGGACCGCCGTTTCACCTATCCGTTTTCAAGCTGTTTCATCTGCGGCCCGACTTATTCCTTCGCGCTCCGCACTCCTTTTGTCCGCAAGAATACGAGCATGACGGCGTTCCCGATGTGTTCCGATTGCAAAAATGAGAAGAATGATACGCGTGACATCCATCATTATGCCTCCGAAACTCTGGCGTGCCCGAAGTGCGGCCCGCAGGTTTTCCTCCTTGATATGTATGGGGAACTGATCGACGATGCAATTCCGATGTGCCGGGCGCAGGAGGGGTTGCACCGGGGGGAGATTCTTGCGATCCAGTCCATTTACGGCGGCTTCCTGCTGTGCGCGGATGCGTTCAATGCGGATACGATCGTGCGTCTCCGGCGGAAGAAGAAACTGCCGGACCGCCCCTTGAGCCTTCTTGCAAGGAATATTGAGGTGGTCAAACGTTATTTTGAATGTTCCCCGGAAGAGGAAAAGCTTCTGGTTTCTCCGATTGCGCCGGTCGTGATCCTGAAACGGCGCACGGACGTCGGGGAGCTCAGGCCGCTGCCTGATCTTATTTCGCCCGATACGGACACACTCGGAGTCGGGTTGCCGCCTTCTCTGCTGGAAAAACTGTTGTTCGATCATCATGCGAACCCCTGCGGTTTGCCCGGTTTCGACTTTCTCGTCACATGCGGGGATAACCGCCCGGGAAAAGCGGAATGTCTGGACATTGACGAAATTTTCAACCGCCTGATGGCGTTTACGGACAAGTTCCTGTGTCATGACCTCAAGACCGGGCATGCCTGTCCTGCTTCGATCTGCACCGTCCGCAATGGGCGCACCCGCATCTGGCGGCGTTCCCGCGGATATGTGCCGCAGGGAATTCCGTTCAACGGCACGCTTCCGCGCAATGTCGGTGCGTTCGGAACCGATATGTCCGCCGCCATAGCCTTCGGTACAGGCGGCGAGATTCTGCCGTCGCAGGGAATCGGAACGCTGGATTCCCGCGAGGCGGCATCCATCCTGCCCGAGGTGCTGGAGCGCTTCATGTATCTCACGGACCGTGTGCCGGATCTGATTGTCTGCGATATGGACAAGGAGTCGTTCAGCGCCCGCGAGGCGGCGGCGTTTGCCGAGAAGCATTCGCTTCCGCTGGTGACGGTGCAGGCGCATCATGCACATGCGCTGACCTGTATGGCGGAGCATGGACTGCGACATGCGCTTGCGCTTGTGTTCAACGGCGGCGGATATGGTCCCGACGGCACGGAATGGGGGGCGGAATGCCTGGAATCGCGTCTGGACGGTTTCTGCCGTTTCGCCTCGTTCAGCGGACGCTACCGGCTTGAGACGAGAGATGCGCAGCTGCGCCCCGCGAAGCTGTTTCTGGAACGTCTGATCGAGATCGGCCGCGAACCTTCCTCCGCTTTGCTGGAGCGTCTGCGCGTGGACCGCAGCGAGTATGAGCTTTGGAAGAAGAACTATCTGGACGGCAGGCATAATTGTGTATTTTCCCATGCTGCGGTGCGCCTGTACGATGCGGTGTGCGCCGGAATCGGCATTGCGCCTGATTTCTGCACTTATGATATGCGCTGTCTCCTGATCCTGAATAAATACGCCGCGCGCTGTCCGGTTTCCCCGGAGGAAATACCGGAACGGATTCGGAGCCTTTTCGTTTTCGATGTGCGTGAGGAGGAACGCTATTCCGTGATTGACTGGAGCCGGACTTTCCTGAATCTGGCGGAAATCGAGCCGCCGAGGGAAGAGGAGCTTCCGCTTTATGCGAAGGCGTTTTACGCTGCGCTGGCAGCCGCCGGGCTTGCGATGGTCTCTTATGCCTCGCGTTTTTCCCTTGAGCGCGCGGTGGTGCTTTCCGGGACGCTTTTCATGGACGAAATTCTCGCGGACGCCACGGAACGGCTGCTGACGGCGCACGGTTATACGGTTTATCAGCATGAAAAAACGCCTGCCGACGAATCGGGCATCTGCACCGGGCAGGCGTATGCAGCCGGAATGACATAACCGGTTTTATTAAAAAAAATCGGTTTAATAGTGCGATGCTCTGCATCGCAAAAACAGCTTCGTGCGACTCACAGTCCTGCCGCATTCCAGCTGCGTAAGCTGGTTGCCGCGGGGTAGTTCATTTCCAGAATGCGCCGACCCGCTCCTTTGCATTGTCTGCCAGGTTGCGGTAGAAGAAATAGATGTCGTTCATATGGTAAATGCCTTTTCCCATAAGTTTGGAATCATATTTCCCTTCTTTCGCAGGCACGACGATCAAAGCGCCGGTTTCAGGGTTGACGACGGCACTGCAGAAATTTTTATCTTCCGAAACGATGTTGTTTTTCCCGTCGAAGAAAACGGCGCCTTTGTTCATGGCGGCATCCGCCTTGATGTCGTCCGTGCGCCAGTTCAGGGGATTGATGCAATAGGTGTCCGGTCCGGTGAAGATTGATCTGGCAGCATCCGGGGATTCCGAATTATAGTTGATGATCACGCCGGTGTCATTGGCGCCGCGGGCAAGGCGCAGATGGGGATGATCGGGGAACGTCTTCGGCATTTTCGGGTAGCCGATCAGGTAGGCGGCGACGAGCCTGTTGCGGAGTTTCGGGTCCTTGAATTCGCTTTTCATGAGTTCAAGCAGGACCATAGCCCCCTGGCTGTGCCCGAACAGGATGAAGGGGCGCCCGTTGTTGTAATGCTCCATATAGTAGCGGAATGCACGGCGGACATCTTCGATTCCGGTTTTCGTGTAGACCTGCTTTTCCGGTTTTTCCGCCGCCTCCGCAATCACTCTGAAATATTCGCCCTGGCGGTAATAGGGGGCATAAACCATGCCGACATCCGAAAAAACGCCTGTCTGCTGCGCCGTAATATTCTTTGCCTTCTCCTGAACCGACGGATCGCTCCAGTCCATGTAGGGATGGTCTTTGTGTGCGACGATCGTCGGGTAGACGTAAAAAACATCGACTTCCCGCGGCGGCGTATCTGCATCCGGCAGGGCGATCCAGTTGAATGGCTTGGAGTAGTCTACGGCGATATTGACATTGCGCAGTTCCTCCGTGGAGGGTACGGAGGCTGCGCACCCGGAAAAGA
Source organism: Lentisphaeria bacterium (assembly GCA_019408975.1). Lineage (GTDB taxonomy): Bacteria > Verrucomicrobiota > Lentisphaeria > Victivallales > UBA1829 > UBA11452. The sequence continues at coordinate 6,956 of DXVA01000104.1, forward strand.
ATACTATGGACAGGCAGAACAGCACCGCCGGAAGAAGCCGGAGAAAGTGATGTTTTTTTACGGAGAATTTCATTTTACATTCTCCATGCTTTGATCATGGCGTCGGCGATCATTCTGTAACCGTCCTCCGTCGGATGCGTGCCGTCGCGGGTGATCAGGAGTCCGGTGTGCCCCGGATGTTTTGCCCATTCCTCCCGGAACATGGCGTCCAGCGGGACGAAACGCACTTTCGCTTCATTTGCTGCCTGCCGCGCCGCAAGGCAGTATTGTGCGAGAATGTCTCCCTGCTCCTCGAATGTCGGTCCTTCAAATGCCGCGAGTGGAGTTGCAATTGAAATTTTCCGGATTCCCGCGAGACGTGCCAGATGCGCCATCCAGACCAGATTGCAGCGGTAGGCTTCCGGCGAAACCATGGGCTCGTCCGCCCAGCGTCCGCGTCCGACCGCGGCGTCATTGGCGCCCAGCAGGATCGAGACCGCATCCGGCTTTCCGTCAAGCACAGCCTGGAAACGGGTCAGCGCCCACGGGGTTTTATCTCCGCCGCGCCCGGCATTGACGACCTGATTTGCCTTCAGCTTCTCCTGCAGTACCGAAACGTATCCGGGATTTGCCGCCGTGAGGCTGTCTCCGAAACATACAACGGTTTCTCCCGGCTCCAGAAATCTGTTTTCAAGATCAAGCATTCTATCCTCCTGTTTTAATAAAACGCAATTTGAATTTTCAATAGAAAAATACTATACTATCACATCCATGGTCATTTCAAGGAGGAGTCGGAAAATATGGATAAAAAATCATCGTTTCCACCCAGCGTGGAAACCGGTGCGGAAATTCTTCTGCTGGGTTCGATGCCGGGGGAGGAATCCCTGCGCCGGCAGCAGTACTATGCATACCGTTATAATGCGTTCTGGAAGATCATGGGAATTCTCTTTGCTTTCGATCCCGGACTTCCTTATGAAGAACGCCTTGCCGCTTTGAGGAGGAACAAGGTCGCTTTATGGGATACTCTGAAGTATTGCAGGCGGGAAGGCAGTCTGGATACCGGAATCAGGGAGCCTGTCCCGAACGACATTCCCGGACTTTTGAAACAATATCCGACGATCCGCCATATTTTCTGCAACGGCACCGCCTCTTTCCGTTTCCTGAAAATGTGTCTGCCGGAGGTGTTTCACGGTAAGATTCCCGTGACACGCCTGCCGTCAACGAGCCCTGCCGCCGCAGTTTATTCCTTTGAGCAGAAGCTGGAAGCCTATCGTGTCATTCTGGAAGTTCTCTCCGAAAATTGAGGTTCAGGCGGGATTTCCGCAGCAGAATGCTGTTTTGAGCATCCAGTCCCTGTTTCTGCATTTGCTTTTTCCGGAGAATGCGCTAGTTTACCATAGAAGAAGGTTTCCCGCAGGAAGCGGGGAACCGGGTAATCAGGGGGGATGATGTCATGTTCTGCAGATTTACGGCTTGTTTTTCGTGGATGGCGGGGATATCCGGTATTTTTCTTTTTTCCGGTACGTTGTTTTCAGATGCCGCGGAGGAGCGGGAGGCGCCTCCCCGGAGAGTGAGTGTTTTCAAGCTTGCCCATAAGCAGACTCGCGAACGCACCTATACGGGCGAGGTTTCATATGCCAAAACGGCGGATATTTCTTTTGAAAGCAAGGGACGGCTGACCTATGTTGCGCCTCTGGGAAAATATGTCCAGTGCGAAGTGCTCAGCCTGAACGGCGGCGTAGCATGGAAAGGGGATCTTCTGGCGCGGCAGGATACGGATATCCCGCAGAGCGATGTCAAGATTGCCGAAGTTCTCCTGGAACGGGCGAACGCCGTTCTGAAAGACAAGGCGGACAATTATGTGCGGGACCGTGCGCTTTCCCGGAAAAATGTCGTGAGCAGGCGGCAGTATGACGAAACGACCATGCTTTATACCACGGCTCTGAACGACAAGGAGAAAGCTTCTCTTGATCTGGTCCGTGCGCAGCAGGTGCTGGATGCCTGTTTTATCTGGACTCCGTTCAATGCCGTGGTGACGGAGGTCTACCGTTCGGAGGGGGGATCGGTCGATGTCGGTGATCCGATTCTGAAAATCAGCATGATCGATCCGGTCAAGATCACGATTACCCTGCCGCAGGAGGCGCTGAATCAATTTTCCGGTGCGACCCGTATCCTGATTTATCCGCCGGGAGCGAAAGAGCCGGTGATCGCATGGAGCGAAGGCCCCGATCTCTCCGTTGGAAAGGTGGTTTGTTACGCTGACAATCCCCTGATCGAGCCCGATGTGATTGGACCGGATGGAAAGAGAATTGCGATTGTCGACGACCTGAGCGGTATTCGGATCATTCCGGAAAAATTGAAGATTGCGCCGGTCTGGATTGTGGAGGAAGCCGTCAAAAAAGATCAGGACGGATATTTTGTGTGGAGAATCCGGGACTTGAAAGAGAGATATCCCGATTGTGCGGTTCCGAAGATCATGCATCTGGAAAAAGTGCGTGTGGTTCCGCAGGATCTCATCATACAGTACGGGAATAATTTCCTCCGAGGGCTGAAGACGGACGCCGGACTGAAACGAACCGATCTTCTGGTCGGGGATGTTCCTGCGGGAGTCAGTCCCGGCGACAGGGTCGTGTATCATCGCAAGAGGCATCGTTTCCAGATCGGAGAAAAAGTGACTGCGGTTTTTGCCGGGGGTGATAATGACCGGGTCTTTCTGGTGCCGGACCATATTCTTGTAAAGAACGTGACAGATTCCGGTTATCATGTGCTTCTCCGCGATGGAGACCGCGCACGAGTGGTTCCTGTTGCGATGCTCGGAAAAATTGAGGGGAAAGTCCGGATTTATTCCGCTGATTTGAAGCCCGGAGCGGAGTTGCTTGTGCCGGCTGCCGGTGAGAAAATCGGCAATGGCGACCGCATTGCCGTCGAACAGTAGCAGATATCACGCAAAGGGAAAAAGGATCAGATATCCATCATGGAGCGTTTCTCGCGGTGGACATAGATGGAATGCACGATTCCGAGATAGGCCAGCATGGCTACCAGAAAGGTTCCGCCGTAACTGATCAGGGGCAGGGGCAGCCCTGTAACCGGGGTCAGGCGGATGCTCATTCCGATGTTGATGACGGAATGGAAGAAGATCACGGTGGCGACTCCGACGCACAGATAGCGCCCGAAATCGTCCGCGGCGAGCAGTGCGGTCCGCAGGACGGAAAACAGCAGGAGCATGAACATCAGCACGACGAACAGCGAGCCGACGAATCCGGTCTCCTCCGCAATGACGGGAAAGATGAAGTCGGAGTTGGAAACCGTCTGCGGCAGGTAGCCCATCGGATTTTGCGTACTTTGCATGAATCCCTTGCCGGTGAACCCGCCGCTTCCGATCGCCATTTCCGCCTGCAGCTGGTTCCAGCCGCGGTTCTGCGGATCGCGTTCGGGATCGAGAAAGACCATGATGCGGTCCCTCTGATAGTCTTTGAGTGAAAAATATGCCGCCGGCAGGATGACGAGAGCGACTGCTCCCAGAATGACCAGATAACGCCATTTGAGGCGTGCCGCAAATGCCGTGAAGCCGGCTACCGGAATCAGAATGAGCGCCGTTCCGAGGTCCGGCTGCATTTTTATGAGAATGAACGGCAGCGCAACGACGGCGAGAATCAGCAGCATCCAGAGGAAATGGTTGATGTCCGCCCCTTTCATGGACAATATCCAGGCACATGCGAGGACGACCGCGAGTTTTGCGATTTCCGCCGGCTGGAAGTTGACCGGACCGAATTCGATCCAGCTCCGCGCTCCGAAGTATTTCACTCCGTAGATCAGCACATAGACCAGCAGCAGGATACTGACCGGATACAGAACCGCGGAGGCGGGCCCGAACCAGCGGTAATCAATGAATGAGAGCGCGATCCAGAATGCCAAACCGATTCCCATGTAAATCAGATGGCGTTTCCAGAAAGTCGCGGCGGCAAATCCTCCGACCTGCTGTCCGATCCCGTAAATGAAAACGGCTCCGATCGCCAGCAGAACCAGCATTGGAATGATCTGCAGGAGATCAATGTGATGGAAGAAACCGGCCAGAAAAGCCCGGAACCGGCCGGGAGCGGCATTTTTATCCTGTTTCAGATCGTAATTTTTCGGAACTGAATGTTTCATGATGCCGCCTCCGCAGAGGATATGATGAGTAAAGACGAAAAACGCAGAGCCGCCGCATGACGGCTCCGCGCTGAAGGAACATGTTATTTTTTGAAGGTCTGCTCGCGTTTCGGGCCGACTGAAATGATGCCGATTTTGGCGTCGAGCAGTTCAGCCACGCGGTTGAGATACTTCTGCGCATTTTCGGGAAGCTCGTCCCAGGAACGTGCGGCGCTTGTGGACTGTTTCCAGCCGGGAAGCGTTTCGTAAACGGGTTCGATGCGCTTCATGAGCTCGGTATCCGCCGGAGAATGCTCCGTAAGTTCGCCGTCGATTTTATAGGCTGTGCAGATTTTGATTTCATCCAGATCGTCCAGAACGTCCAGCTTCGTAACTGCGAGATAATCCACGCCGTTGATCATGCAGCTGTGCCGCGAACCGACGATATCAAGCCAGCCGCAGCGGCGGGGGCGTCCGGTTGTAGCTCCGAATTCGCCACCCTTTGTGCGGAGATGTTCGCCCAGTTCATCATTCAGTTCCGTGGGGAAGGGGCCTTCTCCGACGCGGGTTGTATAGGCTTTCAGGACACCCCATACCAGGTCGATCGCTCTCGGCGGGACTCCTGCGCCGGGGCAGGCGGCTCCGCTGATTGTGTTGCTGCTCGTCACATAGGGATAGGTGCCGTGGTCGATATCAAGGAACATCGCCTGTGCGCCTTCAAAAAGAATATTGCGCCCGGCTTTGATTGCCGCATTGACCTCCACTACGGAATCCTTGATGTAAGGTTTCAGGTATTCACATGCCGCCCAGACTTTCTCGAATGCCGAATCCGCGTCAATCGCAGCTGCGCCGTGGGGAACATAAAGTTTGTTGTAGTTTGCGGCTTCTTCACGGAAATGTTTCTCAAAGCGCGCCTTGTCAAGGATTTCACATGCCCGCAGGCCCGTGCGCGCCATTTTTGCCATGTAAGAGGGACCGATGCCCTTTTTGGTGGTTCCGATCTTCTTGGACGGGTCCGCAGTGTTTTCATTGAACGCATCCAGTTCCTTGTGCCAGGGCATGATAAGCTGGCAGCGTGCGGAGAGCTGAATGTGGGAGAGATCGACGCCGCGTGCCGCGAGCCCCTGCATTTCCTCCATCAGTCCGACGGGATCGACTACGACGCCGTTCGCGATAACGCAGTCTGTGCCTTTATAAAGAATTCCGGAAGGAACCAGATGAAGCACAAATTTTTCCGTGCCGTTTTCGACCGTGTGTCCCGCATTGTTTCCACCTTGAAAACGGACAACCATATCCACCGATTTTGTAAGGACATCAATGATTTTGCCCTTGCCTTCGTCGCCCCATTGTAATCCAACAAGAATGCTAACAGACATTTTTCTAATTCCAGATTTTTGCAGTTTAATGTTAAAAAACGAAACATCAATCACTATATAACAATCCTGCGCTTTTTCAATCCCGGATTGCAGAAAAATTGTGGAAAGAAAATCGGGAGATTCTGCCGATGGCAGGTGAGAGTCATCTGCACCTCGGCAAAGCAAGTTTGCCGTCTTAAAAATATCATGGTGCAGGTGCTTTGCATCTGCTTCGGTCCAGCTGAATAAGCTGGTCGCCGCAGGCGAAATCTCCCTGCCGGAGCGGTCCAATCCGCTCACTGGCGAGAACTTGATTCATCAAGTTCGAGAGTTCCGGCGGAATCCTTGCGGTAATACGCTGTCCCGGCGGCTCTCGAAGCTTCGCTTCTCGTC
>DXVA01000105.1:0-345 GCA_019408975.1 Lentisphaeria bacterium
TCCGCAAACGGATATCCGCGCCGGATGAAAAAAAGCATCAGGAACGAACTCAGCCAGAAACGGAACAGTTTCTCCGCCTCATCTTCCTGACCGCAGGCGCCCTGACAGTAAAAATTCAACAGTGCCGACGTGTTTTCCGCCTCGTCGTAAAGCGAGCGGAGCGACGGCTTCGTAGTCACGGACCCCGGGCGCTTGCGGTAACAGCAGGCGACACGGGGCAGCTGGATCACACGCCCCGCCCGGAACAACACCCGCGGAGTCCATTCAACATCCTGGTGCCGCCGTCCCTCCGGCTGGAACAGCTGTTCCGACAACAGAAACTCCCGACGGCAGCACCGCATCCAC
>DXVA01000105.1:355-4063 GCA_019408975.1 Lentisphaeria bacterium
ATACGGCTTCGCGTCCTGTGATCACCCCCTCCGGTACACAGCGGCAGTCGGTGATCCGCTCCACGAATTCCGGCTCTCCGTCCGGCGAGTCCTGCCAATACAGCCCGGCATCCGCCTGAATCAGATCGCTCTCCCCATATCGTGCCAGCGCCGCATGAAACTGTTCCAGAGCATCCGGCGCGAGCCAGTCGTCCCCGTCGAGAAAAAACAGATATGTTCCCTCCGCGTGCCGGATTCCATAATTCCGCACACAGGAGGCGGAACCGCTTCGCGGCAGATCGACAATCCGGAACCGCGCATCCCCGCCGACCGCCCGCAACGCCGCTTCTCCCGTCCCGTCCGCCGACTCCTCAATCCCGACAATCGCCTCGAATTCCGGCAGGGTCTGCCGCCGGACGGATGCGATGCACTTTTCAATATAAGGCGCCACATCGCAGGCGACAATGACAACACTGAACTCAATATTCCGACTCATCTCAAGCCTTTCCACCACGGCGCAGCGCCAGCGGATAATAGAAATAACGGAAAAAACAGGTCGGGACAAACATCATTCCCGGCAGACGCCCCAGCCACAGCAACGGCAGAGCCAGACGCCTCATCAGCGGTGCATAACGCGAAATCCGGCAATAGGAACGGAACCGTTTCTGCGAACCGATACAGTCGAGAAACGCCTTCCGCCTCAACGCCGGATCGCTTTTTGCAACCATCGCCGGATAAAAGAAAAATGTGAAAAAGTGCCCGGTAATATGTTTCGCACAGAAAACGCGCGCATCCGGACTCATCTGCGCAAGGCGCGGCAGGCAGAAATCCGTCATCCGGCGCAAAGCAAGCGCGGCGTCGGGCAGCGTCCGCCCGGAATTCCCCCGCGTGGCGGAACCGGAATGCCGACGGTAACGGTAACATACCCCGTCCAGCGCACCGACACGCCGCGCGGAAAGATAAAGGCGCAAAACCCATTCCGAGTCCTCCAGAATCAGAATATCCTCACATTGAAAAAGTCTTTGCTCCATGATGAACTTTCCCGCAATGACGTTCAGCGGGGAATAGCCTTTGAACGCCGCGCCGTTCCGCCCGGCAAGCGCCAGAGCTTCGCACCCGGATACCGTTCCGGTCAGGAAAGGGAAATTTGCAGCAGACACTCCGTCGCACAGGGAACCGTCGGGCTGTTCCACAGCTTCGCGCAGCCCGATTGCCAGGACATCGGGGAAGTCCAGCTCTTTCAGGCGCGCGGCAATCCGCTCCAGCGCATCCGCTTCGAGCCAGTCGTCCCCGTCAAGAAAAATCAGGTAACGCCCGTGAGCCAGCCGAATGCCCGCATTGCGCAAACGGGATGCCGTTCCGCCGTGTTCCAATTCAAAAAAACGGAACCGTTTCTCTCCTCCGGCTTTCCGGCGGTAAGCGTCCAGCGTGCCGTCGCCGGAACCGTCGTCCAGAATCAGAACCTCGAAATCACCGAACGACTGCCGCAAAAGAGAATCCACCAGACATTCCGCATACTTCCCGCAACGGTAAACAGGCACAATCACGGAGAAGAATGAATGATTCATCGCAAGCGTCCTATCTGTTTCGGGTATATTCAAAGAAAAATACTGAAACGGGAATCTAGCACTTCTTTTCCAAAATTCAACCTGTTCCCCGCAGAGAACGTCCGGCGGACCGAAAGAATAAGAATAAATCCATCTTGAAGAACAGTGTGGCGCGGCATCTGTTTGTTTTCAGGGTCTCGCGGAACAAGCCCCCCTTCCGGCTTTCACCGGCAGCGGGAACCTCAAACTTCCGTCAGGAGAAAGACTGCCGATTCGGATTTCAAATCCAGTGAAATAAGCCCGCCGTTTTCTTCGCCGCACTCAAACGGAGCATCGCCGGAATCATCCAGGCATGAAATTCTGAATCTGCGCCCCTCCGCCCCCTTCATTTCCAGCCGGATCTTCTTTGTGAAACTCCGGTATGCGCTGACCAGCGCCGCCGCTTTGCCGTCCGCATCCATTCCGGCGAGAACCGCGACATTCCTTTCAGGAGAAACAGTCTCCACACGGCGGGGATGCTCCAGCATTCGCGCAAAGGCGTGCAGAGCGTAATAGGTCTTGAGAAAAACGCCGTACGCGTCATAAATCCCCCAGATGACACTGGCGGTATAAAAACATCCCATCGTCAGCGGGGAGTCCTGCCATAAGGTCAGAACCGCCGTCGTGAACGCGGCGCTCTCGGCATCGGAGAGACGGGCGCGGGCTTTGGCGGAATACTCCCACGTAGGCGCATAATGCCACTCGTTCAGGTGAAGCTCGGTTTCGGTGAACCCGAAACGGTCAAGCACCTTGCGCACGCGGGCGGGTTCGTCGACAATCTCCTCAAGACAGGTCGGATAGCAGTGCCATGAATAAAAATCAAGGGGAGCGTTTTCCTTCCGGCAGTATTCCAGAAAATCATCCGTATATTTCAACGGCGCATCGTACTGAACCGGACAGCTCAATGCGGGGCCTCCCACTTTCACGTAGGAGAAACGCTCCCTGATCCGTTTTGCGGTGCGCGCATACAGCTCATAATACAGTTTGTCGTCACCGCTCCACATGTGCGGTTTGGCGTTGGGTTCGTTCCAGATTTCCCAGTAGACAATCTTCCATGAATATCCGTTCGCCCAGCCTTCGTTGTAATGGCGTATGATGTTGATGCAGACTGTAATCCATTTATCGAAATCCTCCGGCGGGAAAGCATAGTAATTCTGAAGCGAGTGCTCAATGCTCGTGCCGAGGCGGTAGATGATCTGCGTTCCCAGCCCGAGACAGTTGCGGATGTAATCGTCCGTCTGTTTGAAATAGTAGTTGCGCGGATCGTTCTCATCCGCCTCCCGGTTTCCGAAAATGTGCTGAATATCCACCAGGCGCATCCCCGGATTGTCCAGCGGGACATCGTGCAGGCGCGCATAAGGGATTTTCAGCGCCCGATACGCCTCATTCATATTCCGGATCTTCTGGTTGTGAAGTTTCGGGGCGAGATTGACGCCGTTCAATGCGCGGATTTCGCCCATCCCTGCACTGAAATCAATATGCAGATTCATTTATCACCTCAATGTAATGGAATGTTTTCTGACCATGATGACGCGCTCCGCAAAAACTGCGTTTTCGCCTTTCCCGCCGTAAAGCGGCCCCTGATATTTCAGGCTCAGATAAACATCATATTCCGCGCCCGGTGCCGCTTTGGAGAGATCGACCAGAGGCATCTGGATTTCCCAGCTGGAAAGCAGATAAATATAGCTGAAATCTTTCGGAATCTTCACGGTGAAAAGCTTATACCACTGGTAACGCCCCAAGCTTCCGGCATTCTCTTTCGGGCCGATGCCGCGATTCACCGGAATCTTCTTTTCCCCATACAGATACATTCCGGCATTGAACGGGTTTTCTTTCCGCTCGGACGAGGTAGGAAATCTGACAGCCATGCCGGATTCGGCGGCGGGATCTTTCACGACTTTCAGGTTCTTGTTGTGCAGCTGCATTTTGTCGGCGGTGAAATCCCAGACGTCTTCCGGCGGCAAACCTGCGAAACGGGCGGGCAGTCTGCTTTCCAGCGGCAGCATCGCCAGACTGTCCAGCTCTCTGCTCATTGCGTCCGAATGCTGCCGGTAAACTGCCGGATTCAGTTTGCGCAGGTATGCCGGATAGATTTTCCGGATGCGCGCGGCAATTTTTTCCCGGTCGAACGGAAATTCCGCGG